>JALEHC010000018.1 GCA_022763215.1 Saprospiraceae bacterium | reverse complement strand
TCGCTCATTCATGATACGATGTACAAGTCTAATAAAAAACTGAAGTAGGATTGGCCTGAGGGCCAATCCACTTGCAGTCAACTATTATACATGAGAAAGTGCTATTTTCATTTGGTTGGAGTTCATTTTAGGATGCCTTTGCTTTTGAAGTGGTGCGTAATCCGCGGGCATTACCTTTTTTGAGTTGATCGCGTTGTTGGCGAACATAATTATCGATCATTTCTTTTTCGAGTTGGATCAATGCTTGGGTACGGTAAACATTTGTTTCGGTATCAAACTTGATTCGGTTTTGAAGTTGCTTGTTGGCTTCCTCAATTTCTTCCTGAGTAGCCATTTTGATGGCGTGTTCTTTGTGCATGGACAGGTAATCGTAAGCCGTTTTGCTCGAAATAAGTTTTACCAATACCGGACTTACTTCCACGATAACGAAGAGCAACATAATCATAAAACTAGCCCACCAGATAGCCTGGCTTTCTTCGCCCAGACGGTGTAAGGCTTCCATACGAGCAGCCATACCACTGTAAGATTGTTGGTCAAGGGTAGCCATTTCTTCTTCCATATCCGCCTTCAACTCCGTGGCTTTTTCCTTATTGAAATCGATTTTGGGCATTAATCTGGCCTTTTCCGTTTCGTATTCTTCTTGTGCTTGGTCTGCATCTTTGCGCTTTGCCTGGTAGATTGGGCCCATATTCTTTTTCCCGGAACCACCAGAGCCATCCGCTTCTCTGAGCGCCATCATTTCAAGAGTATCTCGCTTTGCGCGAAGACCACTTAAGGTCGTTTCCATTTCGGTAGCGGTCGTCTCATATTTTTCGATTTCTGCCTCGTAGCGTTCTTTCACCTGATTTTCTTGATCTTGGAAAATTTCTTGTTCCATGGTGATCAGTTCAGAATTAATTTCTTTTTCGAAGATTTTGAGTTCCAATGGCTTGGAAATAACCAGCGCGAGCAATACTGCCATAATCAGTCGAGGAAAAGCGATGGTTAGATCTTTCCACCAAGAGCCATGGTTTTTCATGGAAGACACGATATAGCGATCGAGGTTATAGATCATGAAACCCCAGATCATTCCAAAGAAAAGAGCCATCAGCCAGTTGTCAAAAACGGTGTAAATAGCATAGCTGGAGGACAGGAATGCCAGGAGACCAGTGAAAATAACAGTACCACCGACCCCAATAAAACGAGACTCATCAGCTGGGCAATGCTGGAGAATATCGCGATCAACACCAGAGCTAAAGAGGAATAAATCTTTGAGGCCAGCTTTCCGCTTAGGCGTTTCATCTTTTTTCTGTGTAATTGGTGCGGTCCAGTAATTATCTTCCGGTTTTTCTTTCTTTTCTGGTTTGCTGAAAAGCGAAAGTAGTGATTGCCCCATAGCTTCGAAAGGAGCCAGGATAATAGGCGTATTATTTTCAGTATTGTTGTTTTCGGTCTTTTGTTCTGTTTGTTCTTCGGTAACTGGAGGCGTTGATTTGCTTTCCAGTTTGGTCAACTTAGTGGGTGTACTTTCCGACTTTTTGATTGTACTTACTGATGTAGAAAGCACTGGCTTTTTTTCGGAAGACGGTTCGGTTGCTTGCGTATCCTTAGATTTGGGTGTTGATTCTACTTTTTGGAGAGGCTTGTCAGGAGTCAGCCCGACCGCTGGTGTAGCAGTCGTGGCCTTCTCCGCCTTAGGTTTGGTAGAGGTCGTAGGTGTTAATGAATCTTTTGAAGTAGTAATGGAAGCCGTGGCTTTGGTTGAAGCCGGACGAACCGGCTTCAACGTTTTGGAATTGGATAATTGTGTTTGTTCGGTAGACACAGGCTTCTGCTTCTGGACCTGATTCGTTTTGGAAACGGGTGTTTTAGAAGCAGGAGTGGTCTGAGTGTTTAAAGACCCTTCTTTTGGTTTTTTGGATAATTTTGGATCTACGATTGGTTCCAATTTGTCCGGAAATTTAGACTTTGGAGCCGAATCAAATAAATTTGTTTCAGGTTTTGATATAGTAGCGTTGGTTGTTTTTGATTTGATGGATTGTAGTGCCTGATCGCCTTTGGCGGCAAGGCTTCCCATTTTGTTTTGAGCTTCTTTACCCGCTTTTACGGTATTATTTGTAGCGGTTTCTAACTGATTTTGAGCAGAAGAAACAATACGATTAGCGGTTTTTTTCTGTTTTTGTGCATCCGTCGCTTTTTGCACGAGCGGACTATTTTGAGAAGTAGCTGCTTTTGCTTTTTGCACGGGTGCAGGCGTTGTTTTTGGCGTTGACTTGCTATTATTGGCCGGGCTGGTTGATTTTGAGGATGGAGTTACTTTGGGGGTGGTAGTTTTAATATTAGCTGGTTGTTTGATGGTTTTAGCCTTATCAAGCTGCTTTGGAGCAGGTGAATTACTTTTTTGTGGCCCTTTAACCGGACTTGCAGAAGTTGATTTTTTCAAGTTTGGTTTAGTGGATACCACTTTTTTAGGGACGGGAGTGGATTTTGAAGTGCTTGACTTTTTGTCTTGCTGAATGGATTTATTTGAATTATCCGCTTTGGGCGTTTTAGTTTGAACAGACTTCAAAGTAGGATCAGGCTTAGCTTTGCTAAGCGGCTTATTAGAATTTGCCTTATTGTTGGAATTAGTAGAGGAAGTTTGTTCCTTTTTATTCGTTGTGTTGTTTGACTTGTTTCCTTTTTCCATGATTTTGATATTTAAGCGTATTTCTAAAGCCCATATACTGAGCTTATTTGACTAAATAATGGGGGCAAAAGCCCACCGCGTAGATTTAGTCAAGAACAGATTATGCGAAGCAAATCTGTGAAATATCGCGGCATCAAAATCGAGATGACAACGAAAATTAGGATATCAAAAGGAGTGTGTTTTTCTTTTAAACACAGAGCAAAGATAGGAGCAAAAGTAAAGGCGCGCAAGGGGGGATTGCAAAAAAAAATGTTGGAAGTGTGGGGCAAAGCAATCTAATAGCTTGGTTATCAAATGATTTGTAAAGGTCAAAAAAAACTTAAAAAAGGAACGATTTTATAAAGCTACAGGTTGTAAGATCAGGATAAGGATTGTATTTTTGCAAATCCTGAGTAAACAGGAAGAGGTCCCATAGTACAACGGATAGTATGTAGGTTTCCGGAGCCTAAGATCCAGGTTCGATTCCTGGTGGGACCACTTTTTTCCTTCCTTCTTTAGTGAGCATTTCAAAGAAAACAGCATTTTAGTGTATCATCGGAATTATATGTTGTACCGCAATCGACCCTGCATTCTGGCAATATAGTATGCTGGCAGATCATTCCGTCTTGTTTGCCTCTATATATTTTCTACAGCTACCTACTAAGTAGTAAACTGGAATTATAATTATCACGAACAACTAATATTAATTGACCACCTAACAATAATTATTCGTAATGCCATATTTAATACTCTGTGTATTTAATTTGCTATGACATTTCAAAAAATACTTTGCGAACTAAAATTGGGAAG
>JALEHC010000174.1 GCA_022763215.1 Saprospiraceae bacterium | reverse complement strand
ATCAAACATCCCTCACCACCAAAATCTGGTACCAGTATGCCTTTCGGCAAATACCACCTACACGGTTTCAGGCTAGAAGTGTGGCTACTCAGGAAGATGAAGCACTTCGTATGCAGGCTGCCTTTCGGCAAATACGAACCAATGGACTACAAGAATTTCAAGCTTCATATATCAATGAATCCTTAGTTTACCGAGATTCTATTGCGGATATCAATTCAGATACACGCACCCATCTTCTTCAACTCGACGCAAATCGGGAATGGGAATGGACGGCTAACCAACGATTGTTATTGAACGCCCGCTACACGTTTACCGAAGCACGATCATCGAATTATGAAGGCCGACCCAAAAGACATCAATCGGCTTTGTTTGCTTCTTATCGCCTTCGGTTGGCACCAAAATGGAAACTCCAACTAGATGCTCGACAAGAATTGGTAGATGACCAGCTAGTGCCTTTTATTCCTGGTTTGAGAGTAACATTTGACGTAAGTCAGCAACTTCAGCTTTCCGTGCTGGCAAGTCGCTTTTTTCGCTTGCCAACCTTTAATGACTGGTTTTGGCCCAGTGGAAATCCGGATTTACGGCCAGAGAATGGTTGGGGACAGGAATTGGGCTTGCAATGGGCAACAGCCCATCTAAACATCAGCCTAAACGGCTTCCATAAACAAATGCAAGACTGGATTATTTGGCTACCTAATGGCCCTGATTATACCCCTCAAAATGTAAAAACGGTTCGCATTATTGGCACAGATTTACAAGTGAAGTGGCAGCAAAGCTGGCACGATTGGCAACTTCGGTTGGAAGGCTACGCCCAATGGCTACAAGCTCAAAACCAAGAGAGCCGGCAAGCCGGCGATGCTAGTTTGGGACTACAACTCATTTATACGCCCCTCTGGCAAGGTCGTTTTCAGACCAACCTGCAATACCGCGATTGGCAATTATTCTATCAGCAAAATTATACCGGACAAGTATTCACAACCATCGATCATTCGGATGGGCTCGGTGCTTTTTCACTTGGTGATCTGCGTTTGGCGAAAGCCTTCAACTGGAAAAGGAACAAGTGGCTATTATACGCAAGTGTACGCAACATTTGGGATGTCGATTATGAAGTCGTCGCTCAACGCCCGATGCCCGGCCGCATGCTGGAATTTGGACTGCAACTAAAATTGAAACAAAACTAAAATAAATGATGATGCGATTATTTACCCTTATGTTTTTTGTGATCATGGCTTCACAACTCACTGCTCAACCGCTCACGACTGTAAGTGATTTCGAAAATATTCAACTAGAGCAAGACTCCTTCCTGAATGGAAGCGATGGGCAAACTGAATTTGAAAGTGGGCATTGCATATTTCCCACTAACTATTCAACCGATTTTGGCGGCTTTTGGGCTGGTGGATGGGCGATCTCCAATATGACTGATAGCCAGACCGGAGATTTTACCAATCTTTATAGTGCAAAACCTGGTATTGGACAAGGAATGAGCGAAAATTATGCAGTAGGTCAACAAGGCGCAAAAGTTTATAATTCCACTTTTTCGTCCAGTTTATTCAGCGAAATCTACCTTACCAATTCGACCTATGCTTATGAAGTCATCAAGAATGGAAATGACTTTTCAAAAAAGTTTGGTGGCGAAACGGGCGATGACCCAGACTACTTCCGCCTGATCATTGAAGGTTGGTATGAAGGTGAACTGATAGACGAACAAGTTGAGTTTTACCTGGCAGATTACCGCTTTGAAGATAATGCTATGGATTATATTGTTGATGACTGGACAATAGTAGACATCAGTACACTCAGTATCGCAGATAGTATCCGGTTTACTTTAGAATCCACGGATATTGGAGATTATGGCATCAATACGCCTTTATTTTTCTGTATGGATAATGTAATACGTGCTAATTTGGTCAATACAAATCAGCCAGAATCTGCTGTAGTGGCTATGAGTGTTCAACCCAATCCGGCTAAAGAGCAAATCACCGTAGATTTTCAAAATTGGAAAAACGGTCAACTCCAAATGCACAGTAGCAATGGACAACTAATCAATACTTGGCCAGTTCAAGACCAGCGAATGGACATACATATCAATGACTTAGCATCAGGTATTTATTTTCTTCGTTGGACCGATGGCCAACAAGTAGCAACTTCCCGATTTATTAAAGAATAATCCGACGGGAGGCATGTTCTGTTTGGGGCATGCCTCTTACTAAACTCATTATTATGCAAATAAGGTTTACCTTTTTGATGCTGCTGCTGGTGAAGTTGGCATTTGCTCAATACCCTCCTGCCGCGGGCTTGCCAGGGAGTACCGCCATGGCCGCTGATAGCAATGCATTTATCAATTGGGCGACGCACTGTGTGGTGGAGCGAGGTCCTCAACAAATTGATCAGCTAGACTTGGGCTCGGCAGAAGCTGGGATGCCCGAAATGGCTACTCAAATGGCAGATGGCACTATCGTCAGCTTAGGCGATGGCGGAACGGCCACCTTGACTTTCCAATTCCCGATTCAGAATGGGGAAGGACCTGATTTTGCCGTTTTTGAAAATGGCTTTCCGACTGGAGACGCCTATTTTTTGGAATTAGCATTCGTTGAAGTGAGCTCTGATGGGGTACACTTTGTCCGCTTTCCGGCGATCTCCCTTACGGGAAATGAGGAACAAGTAGGTAGTTTCGAATCTTTACAGCCCGAAAAATTACATCATTTGGCCGGTAAATATACGCTTGGGTATGGCGTCCCCTTTGATCTGGACGAATTGGCCGACGAGCCAAACCTAGATGTCAATGCGGTTACGCATGTCCGAATTATTGATGTCGTTGGCAGTATTGATCCGGCTTACGCCAAATACGACGCACAAGATAATATCATCAATGACCCTTGGCCTACTCCTTTTCCTTCTTCTGGCTTTGATTTGGATGCAATCGGTGTGATTCATCAAAATACGGCCGTATCGGCCACATCCATTATCGAGGAATTCAGCTATGAGGTTTACCCAAACCCTGTTTCTTGTGGTAATGATTTGCAACTGAATAGTCCTACGGGTACACGCTTTATGATTGTGGATGCCAATGGCCGAGCGATTATGAATGATCTCACTGTAGCACCACAAACGATTATTTCAACATTCAACTGGCAGCCCGGTTGGTATGTTATTATCCTAAAATCAGACAACGCATGTACGTACCAAAAAATATTAATTATGCCCTGATTTGGGCTTTCTTATTAGTGTTCCTCTTTGCCTGCGAGCAAACAGAAATCAATACACCAGCCGAAGTATCCGAGTTTGAAAATGGCATCCTGATGGTAGGAGAGGGGCAGTTCAATAATGGCAATGCATCGCTTGATTTTTGGGACAAGCAGGAAGAAGTGGTTCAGGAAAAAGTATTTGAGACGGCCAACAATCGTCCACTTGGTGATGTATTTCAGAGTATGCATGTTCAGGACCAACAAGCGTATCTGGTACTCAATAATTCCGGTCTGGTAGAAATCGTCGATCTGGAAAACATGGAAAGTGTCCGTCAATTAAGTGGTTTTACTTCCCCTCGTTACATACTGCCTATTCATTCGGCGAAAGCCTATGTTACCGACTTGTATGCGGATGCTATCAGTGTAGTGGACTTAAACAGCGGAGAAATAGAGAAAAGTATCAGTATGACTAGTTGGACGGAGCAAATGATTCTGACTGATAATGAAGTTTGGGTAAACGTACCCTGGTTGTTTTCGGACGAGCCTTCCCGTTTTGTTTATGCTATTGATTCGGCTACAGATACTGTAATCGATAGTGTAGAGGTAGGGATTGATCCGGTAGCTATGGTGAAAACAGGCGATGATGCGATCTGGGTAGTCTGCAAAGGAAATCCAAGCACCAATGAAAAAGGTGGTGTTTATCGAGT
>JALEHC010000173.1 GCA_022763215.1 Saprospiraceae bacterium | reverse complement strand
TAGCCTGCATTGATGAGATAGCCATCCCAAATGAAGCGGTAGATATCATCCGAAAGATTGGGAAAACTGAAAACGAGCATAAATCGCGCTAAAAAGGCGATTGTTAGCCAAAAACGAAGACTTTGTCGGTCGATGCAAGTCCAGTAAGCATATGCACCTAAAAGGAAAAGAAAAGTATATGGTACAAATATGCCAATGAAATTGCTCTGAGCAGGTACAAAGCCAATATAACTGACAATAATCAGGAAAATTAGCCCCCAAAGGGGCTGAAATCTCCAATCTGACCTTTGTTCAGTTATGGCTTGCATATATTTTTATTTCAAACTCATATGACGTACCGTAAAGTAAAAGATAGCTCCGTAACCAAGGGCCAATAACAAATGGAACATAATAAACGTAGTGTTTTGAATATATATTCCACCCAATACCCCAGAAAGGAAATATACCGCCAACAGACCTTCAAAAATAGTGGTCCAATTGAGTTTGCGATTGATATAATTATTGCGCTTGAAAGAATCCCGAATGTTTTTGATGTTAAACTTGGGCGTTCTTACAAAAGGTGATTTTCTGCCCAGGTAACCTTGCACTACTGCAACCGTATTGTGTAGAGATAAGCCCATCGAAAGAGCCAAAAACAGAGGAAACAGGAACAGAAATTTATAAATCGACTTCGATACCGGTTCGTCTTCGGGCCGTACAGGCGATTGAATATTAGCGACATAATAAATAGAGATAATCGACAACAAACCGACTAGAAATATTGCAAAGAAGTTTTTGCTGAAGCCTACCGCAATCAAATCACCCAATAAAAATAATAGAGGCACACTAAATACGCCGAGGATAAAGACAAATACAAAAACCGTACTTGCCAACAGGTGCATGGATGCGTGAATTTTCTGATTCAGACTCAGGTCAGAAGCCCAGACTGTGGGCAGCATTTTTTTAGCAGTTTCAGCACCTCCCTTCATCCAGCGGAATTGTTGAGATTTAAGGCTGTTCATTTCTACCGGAAGTTCGGCTGGTGAGCCTACCTCCTCCAAAAATTTAATTTTCCAACCTTTCAGTTGGGCGCGAATACTCAAGTCGAGATCTTCTGTAAGCGTATCAGCTTCCCAACCGCCAGCATCTTCGATCGTCTCGCGGCGCCATACTCCTGCAGTACCATTAAACTGCAACAAAAAATCCCCTGCCATACGGCCGGCTTGTTCGACGGTAAAATGGACATTGAGTTGAATAGCCTGAAGCTGTGTAATCAGTGAATAATCTTCATTGATGTGTTCCCAGCGAGTTTGTACCACACCTACTTTTTCATCTTTAAAGAAAGGGATGGTATTTTTGAGGAAATCTTTTCTTGGCAGAAAATCTGCATCGAAAATGGCAATAAACTCACCATTGGCAAATGGCATGGCATCTTTAAGAGCACCCGCTTTGAAGCCCTGTCGTTTCACACGAGTAATTTGCTCAATCTGATACCCTTTTTTCTGATATTCCAAAACCTTTTGGCGCGTAATGTCAACGGTTTCATCAGTGGAGTCATCCAGAATATGGATTTCGAAACGATCCTTTGGGTATTCAAACTGAGTAATATTATCGATGAGACGTTCGATTACATATTTTTCATTAAAAATAGGCAATTGCACCGTTACGAAAGGATATTCAGATGTCGGAAGTTCATTAGTTTCCTGTTCGAGGAAAACATCACTGGAAAAGTCTTCGCCAGCATGAGCTACAGCCACTTTTTGCCTTTTAGGAGCCGTTGCAGTAGCAGGCGTGTCAGTGGTTTGAGCGACCTGGCTATTAGCCTTCCTTTTTTTGTAGTGATACAAGAGGTTGAACTGCATCACGCAGTAAACGGTTACGTAAGTAAGTGCAATAGTATAAATTGCCAAAACAGTATATGCAATTGCCATCATGCGCTTGCGGTTTTTAAAGAGAATAAAATTTCAAGCAGAAACGCTGCTTACAAAAGTTTAAAAATAGTCCAGAGAATTTTATGTCCGGCGAGTATAGTTCCTCTAATTGTTCCTGATACTTTTGAGACACCAACTCGTTTTCTGTATTTGACCGGTAATTCCTGGCACTTTAATTTGTATTTAGCGGCTTTGACCTGCATTTCTACGGTCCAGCCAAAATCTTGGTCTTCCATTTGGAGTTCCAGTAATTTATCAAAGCGAATTGCTCTGAAGGGGCCTAGGTCTGTAAATTGGTAATTATAAAACAATTTGATAAGGGTTGTTGCCAGCCAATTGCCAAATACTTGTTGTGGCATCATGGCGCCCCTTTCCATATTACCCAATGCACGTGATCCAATAACCAGATCGGCTTGTTTTTCTATAATAGGCTGTACTAGTTTGGGCAATTCTTCTGGGTGGTCAGAGTAATCACCATCCAGAAATACGACTATGTCGGGTTGCAGTTCCGGGGATTTTTTACGAAGGTAATCAATCCCTTTCAAACAAGCACTGCCGTAGCCTTTTTGCATTTCTGTCAGCACCGTAGCCCCATTCGCATGAGCTACTTCCGGGGTTTTATCTGTACTGGCATTGTTGCATACGATCACTTCACGCACCTGGTCTTTGGGTATATCTTTCAGCACAAGGGCTATTGATTTTTCTTCATTAAATGCCGGGATGATGACGTCGATTACTGCTTTCTTCAAAGTTTTATTCAATTTACTGAGCAAAAAGAATCGGCACTAAACACTTAGACTGCCATGCAGTTGAAAAGACACTACTCATGCCTTTCGTATTGTGTTTTTACCTCATCACAAAATATGTTAGTCTTATGCAGCCCGTTTGCTTTTGTAAGAAACGTTTTCCCTTACGCTTTCGCTAAATACGAAACGTATGCGCCACATGCTCAGCTGCCACCTCTTTTATTGTTTTATGCTTCAATGGCCATTTTTGAAAGCTTTCTTTGATGTGTATTTCCCTTACATTTAGGTGGCAAGCAGGGACAAACAGGTTTTCGGGTGTGGGCAAATATTTAATACGCTAGAGTTTGCAGACAAAAGAACCAGCATTTGACTAGTTCAGATAACATCGGCTATCGATTTATTGCGCTGCAAAAATAAAATGTTTTGGGGATCTTTTTTTCTTTTGGCTTTCGCCAAATATGTTACTACGGGATTGTCAGCGAATAAGATTTCAGAAACGACTGAAATTTGTGGCCTTTTTGGTTTATTATTTTATCGCTTTACAAAGTTAGTGGATTTAGCTGGAATTTAGGTGTCCGGATTAGAACATATTTTACGGTGTCCAAAAAACAAATATTTTAAGTATGAAGCAGGTTCCATACACTTTTTGTAATTTTATATCTAGTTAATCATCAGCTCCCGACATTATTTGGACACCAGCAACTAAAACCGAATTCTAATACCCCAATTTTTTGAAATGACTAATAAGCCTCTTTTCACCGCCATACTTATTTTTTTTATCAGTGTGATCCACCAACCGGTTTCTGCACAACAATTTAGTTTATTTGAACGATTTGGTGCTACAGATGCAGATTTGGCTTTGCACCAATTGTTGCCCACACATGATGGCGGTGCACTGTTGGTGTGTTCGCGATCTTGTTACCTACCTGGTGGCGTAGTTATTGAAGGTTGTTTGCTCAATATGCAATTGATTCGTGTGGATGAAAATGGGCAACTACTCTGGAAAACTGATATTCCTACCTTTAGTTCTTTCTTCAAAAATGTGAAGGTGACGATTGATTCTGAAAACAATTTTGTTCTTACGATTTCTGAACCCACCAGTTTTGAATGTCAGGATTTTGTGATAGGTGGCTTTGGCTGGGATAGAACGACGGCCTACTTCGTTTCTTCTACCGGAGAGTTGGAGGGCGAAATGGTGTTGCAGGAAAGTTGTACGTTACAGTTTGAAGATATGAAATTGGCACCACAGGATAATAAATTATTATTGTGTAATGCCAATACCGAACCTTTTGTTCCGCTTTACGGCCGTCTGATCCGATTGGACAAGGATAATAATATTCTCTGGGAACGAAATTATGATGAAAATTACTTTGGCCAAGGCAAATTATTGATGGTCGATGATCAAACTTGGATGATACTTTACAAGGAAGATAATTTGATCAGATTGAGCAAATTAGACGATGAAGGAGAAATCGCTTGGTCAGAAACCCTCTCTGACGATCAAGAATTAGTGCCGTCTAGTATATTATTAACCGATGATCAGCACCTAATGGCGGCCTATACCTTTGTTTCTGAGCCTGACCAGTTAATGATTCAAAAGCTGACGCTGGAAGGCGTTGAGGTAACATCTACTAATTTTGAAGCATCGCTAGCTACTCGTTTGGTTCCGCATGAAAATTTCTTGGTGTTTGCTTCTACTATTTTGTCTGAAAATGCAGATGATGAAATGGCGCTGCACTATATCAATACGGATGGGGAATTACTCGAAATGGAAACGATTAGTGAAGATGCATGGGAAAGGCCCCGTGATTTGGCTTTTTCAGCCGATGGTGATCTGTGGTTAGCAGGTAACTGGCAGTGCTGTGAAGAGGGTAATTTCGAACCGGCAGAAGTCTTTTTGGCGGAGCTGGACTCTTTAATTACGAATTCAAAGGAGGTTTCTGATGAAAAAAATATTCAATTCGCACCAAATCCATTTTCTAATCAGCTGAATTTACATTTGCCGAACCTATCCGCCGAATGGCGTGAAGGCAGAAACAACGCCAATATTCGATTTTTTGACGAAACTGGAAAAGAAATTCACCGTCAAACAATAAAGGGAGCAACATTGCTCAGCATACAAACAACTAATTGGCCGAAGGGTATTTATTTCTTTCAATTATGGAATCAAGAGTCCGTACATACTGGGAAGTTGATCAAACAATAAAAAGCACGAGACTAATCTCAATATAAATCGCCACTCCTACTTTGTATATATTTTATATTTTTGGCATAAGAGTGTATCGTGTTGATACGTTCTTTAAAGGGATTCTGTAAAAGAATAACCCCAATTCTGCGTACCAAAAAACAAAAAATATGTCTAGATTAGATTATGTAACCATTGGTATTGTAATTGCGATTCTCGCTATTTTGGGCTTCCTGGTTTTCAAGGTAATGGATCTGGTAAATGAAGATGACAGTGTGCAAAGTGAACAAACGGAGCAGACTGTAGCTGATCTACAAAACTATGAACCGGAAGAAGAGGATACGTATACTTACGATGACGAAGGGGATATTATAAAAGAAGATATTGAAACTGCTTTGCCAGCGACAGATGTAGACTTGGATGATGATGAGCTTGGTGGCTACGATGAAATTGCGGATGAACCCATCGATGAATACGCTGCTGATGAAGCAAAAGAAGAATCAATTGATGATAAAACGACTTCATCTACTCCCGCTAGCTATGATGATGAATATGCAGATGAAAGCAGCACTGGTGTAGCAGAAGGAGAGTATATGGTCATTGCAGGTTCGTACCGCATTAAAGCCAATGCCGACAATGCAGCTCGAGATTTGCGTAAAAAAGGTTATGCTAATGCAGCCACCGGGTTGTTTAATAAAGGTGCTTATGCCAATGTGATTGTTGACCGGTTTAGCTCTATTGATCGCGCCAAAGAACTGGCGAAGGAGCTTAAAGCGAAAGGAATAGAGGCTTACGTTCAGAAAAAAGTTGGTGAATAATAACAAAGCCGCCTGAATTTTCAGGCGGCTTTGTTGTGTTAAGCACCAAATTCATCTTGCCATGCCAGTACTCCTCCGATGAGGTTACGGACATTAGTAAAGCCTTGCGACTGCATGAAGCGCTGGGCCATACCCGAACGCTGTCCGGAACGACAATGCACCACAACTTCCTGTGTTTTGTGATCTTCCAACTCTGGTAACTCTTGTTCGAGCGTACCCAAAGGGATCAATTTTGCACCTAAGTTAAACGCTTCATATTCTGCAGGTTCTCTAACATCGATGAATAAGAACTCTTCGTTATTATCTAGCTTTTGTTTTAATTCTTTTACGGTAATATCCATATGTCTTG
>JALEHC010000172.1 GCA_022763215.1 Saprospiraceae bacterium | reverse complement strand
CCAATTCCAAAGTCATAGGTTAATACATTTTCGAAATTCCAGAAAAAAGTTCTTGCTTGGTTTCGACCATAGCTATTGATTTCCACAAAATTCGAAGCATTTAGGTAATGTTCCGGTGTAAAGCCTTCTCCACCAAAGAAAGCCAAGTCTCCACCAAAAGAACTACGAAACTTCAAATTTGGAATGATGGTTACTTCACCAAAAAGACTTGGCACTACTTTATCAGACCATCCAAAGCCTTGTTGTACTTCCAAAGCAGCTACCGGATTCAAGATTTCAGAAGTTACGATATCCGAAATACCATAAATACGGCCTTGACCATCACGAACCAAACGATCAAAGTTATTCGCATAACGAGGCTCCGACAAAACGGCTTCATCTGTTTCAAAAAGTGGTGTAATTGGGTCCAGATTGATGGCTCTTCCAAGTGGCGAACCAAACTCTGTGTTCTCTGCAACACCACTACTTCTAACTCTCGAATAGGCTACATTTACGCCCATTTTAAACCAGTTTGTAAGCCGAAGGCCTGTTTTTACTCTTGCCGTAAAACGCTCATAGTTACTATCATCGGCCGTACCAACAATACCTTCTTGTCCAAAATAACCAAATGATACCGCATAATCCGAGCGCTCATCACCGCCAGAAAAACTGACCGCATGGTTTTGAATAGGTGCATTATCGTTAAATACAGCCTCTTGCCAATCTGTACCTTCTCCTAATGCTGCTGGGTCTTCGAAAATGATGCCCTGCCCTGCTGCAATCGAAGCTTCATTTGATAAAATCGCGTATTCCTCTGCATTGAGCAAATTGAGTTTGCGCCAAGGGTTTTGAAGGCCATAAAACCCATTATAATTCACTATCATTTTTCCGGCTTTACCGGTCTTGGTAGTTACCAAAATCACACCATTTCCTGCTCGAGCACCATAAATAGCTGCCGCTGCTGCTCCTTTCAATACCTCTATAGACTCAATATCATTGGGGTTCAAAAAGTCAATTCCGCCTTCAATCTGAACACCATCTACAATATAAAGCGGATCAGAATTACCAATCGTGGCCGTTCCTCGAATCCTTACGGTTGAAGCTGCTCCGGGCTGCCCAGATGATTGGGTTACTCGTACACCAGCAGATCGCCCCTGAAGACCCTGCTCCAAGCGTGTAACCGGCTGATCTTCCAGATCATCTGCTGATACCTTTGAAATGGCACCAGTAACTACACTTTTCTTTTGCACACCATAACCAATGACTACGATTTCGTCAAGTACTTCTACATTTTCTCCCAGTTCTACGTTGATCTGGGTCTGAGAGCCGACTCTGATTTCTTGTGCTGCATAGCCCGTATAGGTAAAAGTAAGCACCGCATCCTCGCTACTTACGGTTATTTCATAATTCCCATCAAGATCAGTAGCAGTACCATTTGTTGTCCCTTTTTCCAGAACAGTCACTCCGATGAGGGATTCCTCTCTCAGAGGATCGACTACCGTTCCGGTAACTTTTATTTGTGCTGCCAATGATCCTACACATAGCAGGCACAATAACAATAGGGTGTATTGTTTTTGCATGATTATTAATTTTTCGCTTGAAACGTTTATTGATGAGGTATATAAAGGGTAAGAAAGCCTTGGTTTGTACAGCCCTTTACCTCAAAAGTGTGTGTTTATTTGCTTGGGAAGAAACAGGCCTGTGGCCTAAAACAATAATTGAGTAAGGGCTATCGTCGCAGCCAATTCTACGACGATAGTAACCTCACTTTCGTAATGTATTAATGTTGAACAACTACTCTTCTAGTTTGAATTTTTCCGTTTGTTTCTACGGTAATGAAGTACAAGCCATTTTCTAGCTGACTTGCGTCAAATCGATATTGTGGTTCTGCACCAATCAAACGATCCGTAAATACCACTTGTCCTACTGTATTAATTACACGCACATCTTTCGCTGCGTTCTGGCTTTCGCCAAATTGTAACAAGGTAAAGTCGCGTACCAAACTTGGCTGCAGCGTAAAAATCTGATCATCGACTTCTACGCCAAATACACTGTTACCATCACATGCTGTACATGAGTTATAAATGAAACAGAAGGTAGCATCACCATCTACTTCCAACAAACGATTGATGAATACGCCACTTGGATCAGTTATAGTACATGGGTCACCATCTGTAAATTCTTCTTGCTGTGCCCACATATCTAACTGAAACTTATACTCATAAGTACCTCCGTTTAGTGGAATAGTCGCTTCCCAGATACCATCACCATCATCATCTGCTAGTGGATTTGCATTTTCAGAGAAGTTGTTGAATGTACCTGCTGCAAATACAGTCGTGAAACTACCTCCAAACTCACTCATATCCACCTGGAACGTAATGTTACCATTCTGTGGCCCTGAAGCACAATCTGTTGTCGTTGTACATTGCGCGAAGCAAGTATTGATTACCGTATCTTCATTGAAAGGCCCCATGAAACGATCGTTGAAATTGTCTGGGTTAGCACAATCCTGGCCTGCAATGTTTTCTTTACAAGAATAATCTGGGCAGTTACCATTTGTGAAAGTATAGTAAGATTCAAATCCGATCGGACGCTCGAATGAAATAGTGTGTACACCGTCGCCATCATCGTCAGTCAATGGGAAATCTCCTGGGTTACCGAAGTTTCCACCACCTGCAATAAAGAAACCATCATCTGATGGACTGATACCACCTTCTCCCAAATTGATTGTAATAGTGATCGACTCACCACATGCAAAACAGCTTTCATAACATACGGTAGGAAGGGTTTGACTAGCGTCGGCCGATAGGACACGATTCGTAAATTGACCAGATGGGTCAGTCACGGTACACGTTTCTGTTCCGCTGAATGATTCAGCATCTGCAAAATTATCTACATGGTACAAGTATTCATGAGAACCAACAGGAATACCCGTTACTGTTCCTGTCCAAACACCATCACCATCATCATCTGCTAATGGATTTGCGCTATCAGAGAAGTCATTGAATGTACCTGCAACATATACGGTTGTAAAGCTACCTTCATATTCATTCATATCAACTGAAAACGTGATATCAACTGGTGCTGAAGTTCCCTGCTGTGTAACAACATCATCAAAGAAATAAGAACGATCTTCTGCTGGTGATTCACCAAAATCAAAGAAAAGAACCAATCCTTGGTAAGTACCACCAGTTGCCGCTTCAAATGGTGCTTCAATAGAAGGCTGATTAGCATCAAAACATACCTCTACCCAAGTTTGAGCTTCTGTAACATCTACTTGACGAATCCAATCTGCTTGGTCTCCTTGTTCTAGTTTCAAGGCCAGATTACCTGGTTCATTGAACCATACTTTTACACAAATCTGGTTATCGGAAGTCAAATCAGTAGTTACCGGATCAACGCCAAAAGCACCGGCCCAAGTCATAGCACCTGTTGGCTTGGTAAAGTCAGCTACTTTAGCACTAGTATTAATACCAGATGGATCCGGATTGTCAATAATGCTGTTTGTTCCTGGCTCTAATGAGCTACCAAAATATTGGAACAAAGTGGAAGAACCGCCATCCTCGAAATCAAGAATAACGTTTTGTGCGCTTAGCCATGCTCCGCTAAGCAATAAGGACATGATAATTAGTAAACTTTTTTTCATAAGTGTCAGATAATTTAGAGTTGTGACTAGTTCGTTGATTTCTAATAATCCAAATATTGTTTTATCTGAGCACTTACACACAATAATATACTACGACAATAGCCGGACAGCCTTAATTTTATTGCAAAAACAGCCTTTACAACTATTCCCAATAAATTGATTTACAGCTCTTTGAATCTAAAATGCTAAAAAGGTTACATTTTCAACGCCAAATGCTTTTTCTCTACTTCAATTGAGGAATATTATTTGCCGAAAGGCAAAAGGCAGGCAACAAAAAAGGGCAAAACAACTCCTTTTTTGAAAAAAAATCTGAATAAAAACAAGGAAAAATGGGTGCCTTCATCTTAAAATAGACACCCCATTTTAGATAAGGATACCTCAATTACACCCGCGCAAAATCCAACTCAAAATTACCATTGATTCGCTCCATCGGAGGATTGTAATATCCGTATTTCAAATCCGGAAATTCTGCTTTGAGCTTTTGCATCAGTGTTTTTACGCCCATTGTCTCTGATGTATCTTCAATTTCTAGTTTTTCAAGGTACCAATCTGGGTCAATACTGAAGTTTCTCCATTGAATCATCTTCAAGCCTGTATCTTTGATGACCTGACGAAGTGCCTGATACTCTCCTTCGCTATCTGTCAGTCCAGGAAATACAAAATAATTCAAGCTCGTCCAGCCACCATATTTGTTGACGATACGGATACTCTCCAGAATATCTTCAAACTCGTAGTTATTTGGTAGGTAATAGGGGTCGTATAACCATTTTTGCACCGAATTCGTACTGACGCGAATACTATTCAATCCCACTTTACACAATTCTTCCACGGCATCGGGTTTACTGCCATTGGTGTTGATATTGATGCTTCCTTTTTGCGTAAACTTACGTATCTGGATAATGGACTCTCGAATGGTTTCCCACATCAATAATGGTTCTCCTTCACATCCCTGACCAAAGCTAACAATTGGGAAAGGGGCTGTCTCTAAATGATCAACTGCAAATTCGACTATTTCCCCAGCTGTTGGCTTGAAACCCAAACGATCTTGCGGAGAAATAATAGTTTCATCTTCTGGTTGCTCCGAGATACATCCCAAACAATTGGAATTGCAGGCTGGTGAACTTGGAATGGGAGCCTCCCAACGGCCCATGAAGTAGTTGCGAGCAGCAGGACAATGATAGCTCAGCGCACAATTTTCCGCAAGGTGATCCACAACCCGGTTATGCGGGTAGCGCTTGCGCATCTCGACTATACCTTGTTCGACGATTTCCTGGTCAAATCCTTCGCATTCTTGACGAATATCTTGCTCAATGCGAGCCGCAGGTACAACAAACTGCCCTTCATACCAACCAACTGCGGTGTAACAGAAAAGTGGAAGAGTAGGTGCCTCTTCTTCATTCATAAAGGAAGCAAAGTACAAAGACGTACGCGCTGGCGGCACAAATGCTGCAACTGCCCAGCCTTTGTCACAAAGGCGCATTTCGCCGGTTTCGACATCAATACCAACTCCGCGACGATGCGGTAAAGTATATAAGCTACCACCTTCGGGTAGTTCAATAAAATCTTCTTTAGGAATTGGTTTGGCATAAAATCCAGTACGGCCAACCACATACAGGCTATTGTCTTCAAACACATTGCCATCATCGTCTGCATACAAAACGTATGGTGAATATTTCAACTCCATCATGCTATCTTCCTGATTTTGAGGCGCAAAGTTACAGGAATATTGGGTATAAAGAAAGGGATATTTGGCTTCTTTTTTTGTGATAAGAAGTTCTGACGCGACTTACTCAAACTTAGGGAAAAATCCTCTTTGAATGTACTGTACTTCCAATTCTTTGGCTTGTAACACTTCTTTTAGGTAGGCATTTCCTTTTTCCGGTTCGAGCGAATCACCGCAGGTGAAGAGGTCTACTGCGGCATAGCCATATTCTGGCCAAGTATGTATGGTCAGGTGACTTTCCTGAATAACCACGACACCACTTACGCCAAAAGGAGAAAACTGATGAAAATTGGATTGCACAATCGTAGCTCCAGACCGTAAGGCAGCTTCCTGCATCACCTTTTCTATATAGGTGGCGCTTTTCAGCAAATCTGCCGGACAGCCATATAGCTCAATGAGCCAGTGGTGGCCCAGGGCCTTTGGAATATTTTTCAGTTTTCGTTGCTCTAATTGCTTCACAGTCGATTCGTTTTTTTGGCGTATATCCAGCCATCTAGTATCCCAAAATAAGGAATATCTCTTAGCTGGCCTATTCGATTAGGTGAACGCCCACGACTGTCCGACTAACGGTTTAGCGATGACGCTCTTCCAATATTTTAACTACGTCCTTGAGTTCGTAACCTTTGGCGGTCAACAAAACCAAGTAATGGTACATCAAATCTGCTGCTTCGTTCAAAAAAAGTGCTTCATTATCATCTTTTGCTTCGATGACCAATTCTACGGCTTCTTCGCCCACTTTCTGAGCAACTTTATTGATGCCTTTCTGAAACAACTTGGAAGTATACGAGTTTTCACTCGGGTTTTGCTTCCGATCTTGTATGATGTGTTCCAGTTCTTGTAAAAATGCTATATCCATAATGTTATTTGGCTTTAAGAAAGTTCCTTTTTTACACTATTTAGTTAGACGGAATTATGAACAAGTAAAATTTTATAGGGTCAGCACAAAATAATCT
>JALEHC010000171.1 GCA_022763215.1 Saprospiraceae bacterium | reverse complement strand
CCAATTTGACACGTTTGACAATATCAAAATGCTTCAGGATGCGCTTCTTGGTATAACGATCCAGCAAATTCAGCTCTGCACCGGAGTCCAGTACAAAGTCCATTTCGTCCTCACCAATTTGGGCACGAAGCACCACCATTTCGTTACGCATCTTAAAATCAAGGCTATCGGTCGCTTGTTCAAAGTATGGATTAGGGTCTAACAGTTCACCATCTTCATTAGTCAGAGACAAAACCACCTGCTTTTTCTGATAATCCAGCAGTACTTCATACTCTTTTAGTACATCGTAGCCCAGCAAACCCATGATCTTGATATGCTTATTCTGCTCAATATGAGACAAATCAACTACATCTGCAAAGAAATCTTCAAATACCAGTTGGTCCCAATTGAGGCTATCAACCTTTGTTTTGCGCACATCGCCTAGTTCGCCAGTAACACTGACCGCAGCTAGTTTGGCATTGTAAGTCACGCCCTTGTAGTGCTTTGCATTTAGCACCAGCTTATCAGAGCCTGTGTCTACCACAAAATAGCCAACCTCGCCATTTACAGCAGCTCGCACAACCATGAGGCGACCCACCAGCCGAAAAGGAAAACGAACAGTAGTTGGAGAAGTGCGCATGCCCTCCAGCAAAGTAAATTGCTGCACAGCGCAAATAACGGGAGGCGGATCAGCCGCCGATAGCCGGAAAGTGCTACAAAGTAGCAGCAAGAACAGGTAAGGTTTTACATTCATCGATCAGTCGGGTGTTAAATACAACGCTTAAAGTCGGAACCTTTGGTGATAAAGACAATAACTATATACCAAAAGATGCATTTATCAGAAGTTATGGCTGTTTTGCCGACGTTTTTATCTTGGTGATTAGGTAAGTGACGGATCAAAAAAGATTAAATGATTTCATCTATATCACCCCCACCACTTTAGCTCGATAGGTCTTTCCTACCGGTATGGCTGTCCCGCCTTCAAGTAGCAACTGCTTGCCTTGCCAGCCGTGGACTTGCTCCTTGGCTACGATATAAGAGCGGTGTACGCGCAGAAATTGGGACATTGGCAGTTCTTTTTCCAGGCTAGTCAGCGAACGAAGCTCCATGTGGCGGCCTTCGTGGGTGTGGTAAACGACATACTCGCGCATGGCTTCAATATAGCGCAATTGATGCAGGTATATTTTAAATTTATCATAGCCTTCTTTAATGATGATAAAGGCTTTTTCTTGCTCTTGAATTTCGTCGTATTGTTGTGCTTTTCGCTCCAGTGAAATATGTTCCATAGCTTTGGTCATCGCTTTCGCGAAACGATCAAAACTGATAGGTTTAACCAGGTAATCCAGTACTTCCAATTGATAACCTTCCAAAGCGTATTGCTTATAGGCTGTTGTAAAAATCACTTTAGGTTGGTAAGGCAATTGGGCTACAAACTCTAGCCCTGAAATCATTGGCATTTCGATATCCGACAGCAAAATATCAATAGTATTTTGCTGAATGTGTTCCAGCGCTTCCATGGCATTTTTGCATTTGGCAACGACCGATACCGTACCCAATCGCTGGCAGTAGACTTCCAGCATATCGCGAGCCAATTGCTCATCATCGACTATCAGACAATTTATTACTTCCATAATCAAATTCTTTCCAGGCTCATTTCGGCTACAAACTCCCCTCCTTCCATCCAATAACTCAGGTGGTGCTTGTCGGGATAACACAATTCCAAACGCCTTTTGATGTTGTTCAAACCAACGCCATGCTGGCCATGGCCTTGGCCATTGCTGTTGCCTAGTCGTTGTTTTGCCGAAAGGCCCAAATTATTGCGTGCAGAAAAAAACAAGCGTCCATCTGTACGAATACTGAGTTGCAAATCGATAAATCGCTGACTACTATCCTCCAGGTAGCTGTGTACGAAGGCATTTTCAACTAGTGCAATAAATAGCATAGGTTCCACCTCAAATTGCTCGACATCGCTGCCGTGTATCTCAAAACGGACGTTGCTAAATGCCTGATCTTTCTGCTGTTGAAAGAAGATATAATTGCGGATATAAGCAATTTCATCTTTTAATAATACTTTCTCTTTTTTACAATCTTCCAGTACATAGTGCAGCATATCTGCCAATTTCATTACAAATTCGCCTGCTTGATCGGGGTAAAGCTGTACGGTCGCATGCAAATTATTGAGTGCATTAAACAAAAAATGCGGATTGATCTGTGAACGCAGAAAATTAAGCTCATGCTGCACTTTTTCACGTTCCAATACACTTTGCTGTTTTTCTTTTTCCAGTAAAGTTTTGGCCAACTGATAAGCCGTTGTCACAAATAAAATGGCCATAGATAGGAAAACAAACGGTATCATTCGAAAAATAGGTACCCCCAGAAAAGTAACTTCGTTATAACCTAATTTAAACACCAATAAGTTACGCGGAGGCCCAGGAAGTAGATTTTCAAACCATATTTGATTAGAATATACCTGCCCCCAGGCAGTCATCAGTATCAGTCCACTAATTAAAATAGCAAACCAAGTAAACTGCCCCTTTCGAAAAAATTTTGGAATCAACAGACGGTTGTTCAGCTCCACCATTGCCATAAACAACAGCACCGTTTTGATGCTAAACAGCAGGACATTAGACAATGGGGCCACCTGACTGAGCAAACTGATAATCACAATGAGTAACAGCAGCCAGAAGGCAGCAGTAAGCCAAATTTCCCGTCTGTTATTCAAATTCATGATTACAATTTATTCGAGTATAATTGTTTGTTGATCAATTTGCCAAATGCCAAAATATCCCAATGCGCCATTGTCAAAATTTCCTTGTGGATTGTAGGGCGCAGCCGAACCATTTAGGCCAGTATCGGCATTATTAGCAATTTCTGTAAAATAATCAAAGTATGCTTTATTGGTACTCAGCAATTCAATCTGCAACTCATCGCCTTCATTGAAAGCTTCACCAAAAAGCGGTCTGGAAAGCATATTACCTTCATTAAAACGATCGTCTGCCAAGACGTAAAAGTCTGATAAATAAGTTGCATTTTCAAAAATTCTGATCCGGTAGTAGTTGTCTTCGTCTACAATATCATTCCACTCCAGCGTAATCTGTCGGTCACCATCTTCGTCGTCATCGCCTCCAAATAAGCCCCCGTCGAGTTCTTCCACCTCTATATTCGCAATTGTCGCCTTACTCGGTACCTGCGCAACTGCCTGATAATTGCCCCGTGAAGGTGACTGAATTTCAAGCGTATAAGTTTCCAAAGCTTCAATATTCAAGTCACTAACTTCATATCGACCTTGCCCCTGATGAATTAATTCATAACTTTTTCCGGTATTACTACGGAGTGTGATTACTGCATCTTCAACTCGGTTGTAGTCGCCACTTTCGTAAAAATCGTTTGTCATGCTCAGCGATACAGTACAGTTGGCTTCAGATGCATTGAGCACCGCTTCGACCACCAAGCGAGGTTCAGAACTATCTAGGTCTAGTTCAATGGTTTCTTCACAGGCCATAAAGCTGGCTAAAGCCAAAAACAATAATATACGTTTCATTTTATGTTGGTTTTAATGGGTTATTTAAAATTGAAATTCCAGGTAATGGAAGGTACGGCACCAAACAAATAAGTTTGTACTGCTTCAAATTCGCCTGCATTGCTCTCGCTTTCGCGAAAATCAATACTATAGGTGTTGTGTCGATCATAAACATTGTAAACCGAAAAATTGAGGTCAGAATGCCATTTGTCTGAGTCTTTTAGCACCCAGGTCAAGCCTAAATCCAGGCGGTGATAATCTGGCACCCGATCGCCATTTCTGCCAGTGTAGAGTGTTTGCAATTCTCCGTCTATTTCGTATTTCCCGACAGGGAAAGTAACGGCATCACCTGTGAAGTACACCCATGAGCCAGATAGTGTCAATTTTGGCGTAAGCTGATAAGAAGCCACTACTGAAATATCATGTGTACGATCCTGACGAGCAGAGAACCACTCGCCATTGTTGATGGCATCAAACTGACGCTCTGATTTGGAAAGGGTGTAAGATACCCAGCCCGTCAAGCGGCCTGTTTTTTTCTTTAAAAACAACTCTAAACCGTATGCCCGGCCTTGACCAAATTCAATTTCTGCTTCCACATCTTCATTCAGAAAAGTTTCTGCGCCATCTTCGTACTCGACCAAATTATCAAGGCGTTTGTAATACGTTTCGGCACTAAATTCGTACTGATTATCATTAAAATTGCGGAAATAACCCACTGCAACCTGGTCTGCCACCTCTGGTTTTATCAATTCTGATGATGGCACCCAGATGTCGGTCGGAGAACCCGCATTCGAATTGGAAAGCAGGTGAATATATTGGTTCATTCGATTGTAAGAAGCTTTCAGGGAGCTTTTTGGATTCAGGATATAAGTGGCACTGAAGCGAGGCTCAAAATTGAAATAAGTATTATAAATTTCACCAGAACCATAAGATGTAATCGTCTCCACTTCATCTTCTTCGTTGTAAGTTTTGACATCGTAAGCGCCTATATTGCTGAACGTGCTCATCCGAAGACCGTAATACAACGATAATCGACTATTAATTTTCTGTTCATTGTCAATATATACACTTGCTTCAATAGCTTT
The DNA here is from genome assembly GCA_022763215.1 of Saprospiraceae bacterium. Lineage (GTDB taxonomy): Bacteria > Bacteroidota > Bacteroidia > Chitinophagales > Saprospiraceae > JALEHC01. The sequence continues at coordinate 6,620 of JALEHC010000171.1, read as the reverse complement.
CTGATTAGGAATCTCTATCCCGGCTTGATTTTCCAATTCATCCGAATCAATGGTAAAAGAGCCTGGCGCAAATTTGTAATAGGTAGCATCCCAACCAAACTGGATACTGTTATTTGGATTGGGGTACCAATTGAAATCTTGTTTGAGTGCATAATTCTCGATTCCTCCACTCAAATCAATTGCCGTACCAGCATTATCAATCCCGAAGCCATAATCAAAATCACTATAAATGAAAGAAACATTTGAGAAAAGCTGATCATTGAAAATATGGTTCCAGCGTAAAGTACCGGTCACATTTCCCCAATTCAGCCCCACTGGTCCCAAATTGAATATATCACGACCAAAATACCCGGAAGCATATAAGCGATCACTTTCGCCCAATTTGTAATTGGCTTTGGCATTAAAATCATAGAAATACAACTGAGTATCCGAAAAATCCGGGCGTACTAGTCGTAAAATCAAATCGGCATACGTTCTTCGGCCAGAAAGGATAATCGACCCTTTATCGTTTTGTATCGGCCCTTCCAAAGTCAGGCGCGAAGAAATCAAGCCAAGTCCACCAGAACCAGTCCAGTTTTTGGTGTTTCCGTTTTTCATACGAATGTCCAATACGGAAGATAATCGGCCACCATATTGCGCCGGAATACCACCTTTGTAAAGCTTAACATCCTTGAGTGCATCCGAATTGAAAACAGAGAAGAAACCCAATAAATGGGAAGCATTATAAACCGGAGCTTCATCCAACAGTATCAGGTTTTGATCGGAGTCACCTCCTCTTACAAAAAAACCAGAACTCCCCTCGCTATTCGCACTTACCCCCGGCAAGAGCTGAATCGTTTTGAGGATATCCTGCTCTCCAAAAAGAACTGGAATTAGTTTGGCATCTTTGATGTCGAGCGTAGCGACACTCATCTCGGTGCTGCTGATGTTTTGGTCTGCTTCTTCAGAAACCACTACCACTTCTTCAAGCATAGTACCAGCGCCTAATTCTACATCTTTCCGCAGGTTTTCATTTAGCGTAAGCGAGAAAGTCTGAGACTGATAGCCCACGTAAGAGTAGGTAATGTCGTATTTGCCGGAAGGCAAAGTAAGCGAGTAAAAACCATATTCATTGGTAGAAACACCGATGGTTGTTCCCTCCACTGTTACGGCTGCATACAAAAGTTCTTCGCCCGTTTCAACATCGCGGAGGTAGCCGCTGACGGTAAAATCCTGAGCAAAGCTTGGGGTCAAAAGGCAGAAAAAAAGGCCTGCCCATAATAGTCGATTCTTCATTTGTTGTAGATTGTTTATGCAAAAGACGTCGTTTTAGGCAGGATCGTTACGTTTCAAGTAGGCTAATCAATGAACGGCGGGGGTTAATCTACGAACGGCAAAAAAAAGCCCGTTCAACTAGTGTCAAACAGGCTCGATTTATAGCTTAATTCTTTAAATTTTGATTTCTAAGTGGTGTATACAGAATTGAATACCACATAATCGGTAGTTAGGTCAGCACCCCAGCCTACCGCTTCTGCTTTGCCCTCATTCATATCCATTCGGATTTTGACGTGGGACTCTCGTAGCATTTTTTTCATGAAGTTGCGGTCATATTCTTGTGGCACTCCTTTTTCAAGCACTTTGAACATTTCTTGTTCTGAACCCAAGAATAAATCTACCGCACTATAATCAAAGTCTAGTCCGGCATTTCCGGCTGCACACACGATACGGCCCCAGTTTGGATCGCGGCCATACATCGCTGCTTTCACCAAGGTGGAATCAGAAATTTGACGAACTAGTGTGCGAGCTCTTTTCTCCGTAGTAGCATTGACCACTTCGTAGGTAATAAACTTGGAGGCCCCTTCCCCATCCGAAACAATGAGCTTGGCCAAGTGAATCATCAGATGCTCCAAATTTTCCTTGAAAGTGGCAAATCCTGGATCATCTTCGCTTTTAATCATTTCATTTTGTGCCAACCCATTGGCCATGACCACAGCCATATCGTTGGTGGAAGTATCCCCATCAACGGTGATCATATTGAATGATTTTTCATTGACTTCGCGGACAGTCTTTTGCAATAACTTCGCATCAATATTGACGTCGGTTACAATAAAAGCCAACATGGTAGCCATGTTGGGGTGTATCATACCCGAACCTTTGGCAATACCGCCCATATTGATTTCGTAGCCATCGACTTCAAATTCGACAAAGCCTTCTTTCGCAAAAGTATCTGTCGTAAGTATGGCATTTGCCGCAAAGGCACCTGCACTAGACTTGGAAGATAGCTTTGCTACATTTTCGCGGATACCACTTACCACTTCCTCCGTCGGAAACTTTTTGCCAATAAGTCCTGTAGATGCGACTACCACATCTTCTTTTTTAATATTTAGCTCTTCGGCCAACGACTGCGCCATAGCTTCGGCACCCTGTCGGCCTTGTTCGCCAGTACACGCATTAGCATTTCCGGCATTAATGACAATGGCTTGAGCTTGGCCATTTTCTACATGCTTTCGCGAAAGCTCTACCGGAGCTGCTGCCACCTGATTTTGAGTAAATACAGCAGCAACACTTGCTGGAGCTTCCGAATAAATGATGGCCAGGTCTCTTCGCATGGATTTGACGCCCGTATGGGCCCCCCAACACTTAATACCTCGCACATTTGTAATGTTTTTGATCATTTTTTTGAATTTGATTGAATTGGTTAAGGCGCAAGTGGAATTTGGCGTAAGCCCAAATCCTCTTCCATACCAAACATTAAGTTCATATTCTGTACTGCTTGTCCTGCCGCTCCTTTTACCAAATTATCAATAACGCTGATAACTATGATGTTGCGGGTGCGCTCATCAAAAGTGCAGTAAATATCGCAGTAATTAGTACCTCGTACATCTTTCAAAGTTGGGCCTTGCTTGCGCAAACGCACGAATGGAGCATTTCCATAAAACGTACCGTAAGCCGCCATGAGCAATTCTTCGGAGACGTCTTTAGCTGGCTTGGCATAAATCGTAGACAATATGCCACGATCCAAGGGCAACAAATGTGGCGTAAACTGCACGATTGGCTTAGCTGCGAATACGCCGGCCAGTGTAGTCTGAATTTCGATTGTATGACGATGCTTCTTCAGTCCGTATGCTTTGAAATTATCGTTTACGGTTGAAAAATGATTGACCGCTTTGGCTTTAACTCCTGCACCAGTGACACCAGATTTGGAGTCTACCACAATCGAAGCAGGATCAATCAGTTTTCCATTTACTAAAGGCGCTAGTCCCAGCAAAGCTGAAGTCGGATAGCAACCTGGATTAGCGACTAATTCTGCCGTTTTGATTTTTTCGGCATTCAATTCAGGCAATCCGTATACTGCTTTCGCAAAACCTTCCCGATAGGTATGGTCTTTGTTGTACCAACTTTCGTAAGTTTCAGGGTCAGGCAATCGGAAATCACCAGATAGGTCAACTATTTTAAAATTTTGATTGGCAAATTGTTCGACATATTTCATCGAAACCCCATGCGGTAAAGCCAAGAAAGCCAGATCAATATCATGGTCTTTTACAGCCTCAGCTTTGTGCAATTTTTGATCAGCAATTCCCTGAAAAAACGGATGTACATCAGAAAAACGCTCCCCTGCACGGCTTTCAGAAGTAATTAGGCTGATATCTGCTTCCGGATGATGGGTTAATATTCGAACCAATTCGGAGCCAGTATAACCAGTTGCTCCGATGATAGCTATTTTTTTCTTAGGCATGTACTTCTATTTCTTTCAAAGATTGTTGCATAATCTGGAGCATTTTCTCCAATTCATCATAGGTAATATTGAGTGGCGGAACAATACGAACCACATTACCAGCCGTCGCATTGGCCAACACCCCATTTTTGAGCATGGTCATCACCAATTCTTTGGTTTCAAACTCAAATTCAATTCCGATCATGAGTCCGACACCTCTTACTTCCTTGATCGATGGATGATTCCAGGCAATAACTTTCTTTTTAAGCCAATTACCCTTGTCTTTTGCTGCTTGCAACAAATTCTCTTCTTTGATCACTTCTAGTCCGGCCAATGCCGCAGCACATACCAGTGGATTTCCACCAAAAGTGGTGCCATGATCACCAAAATCAATGGCAGAACTGACTTGTTCGTTAGAAAGGATAGCACCCATTGGTACACCACCTCCCAATGCTTTGGCCAGCGTCATGATATCTGGCTTTACGCCAAAATAGTCCTTGGCAAACATCTCTCCTGTACGGGCAATTCCGCATTGGATTTCATCAAAAATTAAGACGATGTTCTCGCGATCGCAAAACGCGCTCAGCTCCTTCAAAAATTTGGCATCTGCCGGATTGATACCGCCCTCGCCCTGAATTGGCTCAATCAATATAGCAGCCGTTTGATCGCTGGCTGCTTTTTTGACAGCTTCCAGATCATTGAACGGCACCCGAATAAATCCTTCAGGCATAGGCCCAAAACCGCGTTGCATTTTTTCTTTTCCCGTGGCGATTGTAGCCAGAGTACGGCCGTGGAAAGAACCGTGGAAGGAGATGACTTCGCCACCTCTGCCGTGTGTATGGGCATACTTACGTGCAATCTTGATGGCACCTTCGACCGATTCGGCCCCGCTATTTGTAAAAAACACTCGATCGAGACCTGATAGCTCTACCAGTTTTTTGGATAAAGCGACCTGTGGTTCACTCACAAAAAAGTTGGAAATGTGCATTAATTCAGCAGCTTGGTCCTGAATGGCTTTTACCACTTTAGGGTGGCAATGACCGACATTATTTACGGCAATACCTGCCAATACATCGATATATTCTTTTCCTTCTACATCCCAGATGAGGGAACCTGCTGCCTTTTTCATCGCTAATGGAAAGCGCTTGAAAGTAGGCAAATAATATTGCTGATCGAGTTGATGATATTTGTGATTAGTATGTGTCATATGGTTGATTGTTATTTTGTAATTAAAGTACCGACTGAGGTATCTGCGATTTCCAGAATTTGTTCTGGGGCAGTACCATTGATAATTCGTGCAGAAGCAGCTCCTTTCTTCAGCGCAATCTGACAAGATTCAATTTTAGGAATCATGCCTCCTTGAATGATCTTATCGGCTTCCAGTTGCTTTGATTCTGCAATGGTAATTTTGTGGATGAGCGAAGCAGGATCATCTTTATCTTTTCGCAAACCATCAACATCTGTCAAGACGATGTATTGTTCTGCTTCGAGTTCGCCGGCAATGTGGCCTGCAAACATATCCGCGTTGATATTATAGCCATTGCCGTTTTCATCTGCCGCAAGGCAAGTCAGCACCGGAATGAAATCGTTGGCGAGTAGTAGTTTGATCAATTTAGGATTGACCAGATCGACATTACCGACCTGTCCAAGATCGACATCGACCATTTTGCCATTTTGTTTTTGTTGATGCTGTCGCTTTTTGGCTTGAACGAGTTGGCCATCTTTGCCAGAAAGGCCGACTGCTTTGTAGCCCATGGCATTGATGATATTCACCAAATTGCCATTGACTTTGCCTTTGAGTGCCATTTCTACATGTTCAAAAGCTTCACGCGTCGTTTTTCGATGGCCATCAATAAATTCGGATTCGATTTGAGCAGCGGTTAAAGCTTCTTGAATGAAAGGCCCACCGCCGTGGACAATTATGATGTGATAGCCCTTGTCCTTTAGGCTACATATATTACGGAGGACTCGCTTTTTGAGGTCCTCGTTGATCATTGCGTTACCGCCATATTTGAATAATATGACGGGCTTATCCAGATTTTCTGGTTTCATATTTTAGAGTGATTATTTTAAAACTAGCTGACTACTATACGTGGAATAGCAGACGGCAAACGGCTCAGCATTTCATTATTGAGCAAATTGGTAAAGTTGGTAAAAGAACTTACGTTGATCACGTTGTTCTTTTGCTTACCAATGAGCACCACCTCCTCTCCTACTTGTACATCAGGAATGTGGGATATATCGACCATAAACAAGTTCATGTTGATCAGCCCCGTAATCGGTGCCTTTTTGCCTTTGATCAATACCGCTCCTTTACTCGATTGGCCACGTGGATAACCATTCGAATACCCAAGCGGAATCACTGCAATTTGCATGTCTTTCGATGCTTGGAAAGAAGTACCATAACCGATAAACTCGCCTTCGCCGACATCCTTGATATCCATGACCTCCGTTTTCCAGGTAAACAGTCGTTTGAGCGGAGAATCCTTCAGTTTACCAGTTTGCTGTAAATGCAGGTGATAGATATCTGGACTTGGCCAAAACCCATAAATAGATACCCCCACGCGCACCATATCATAATGTGTTTCAGGATAAGCCAATGCAGCCGCGGAGCAAGCAATATGGCGATAAGTGGGCATGAATTTTTTGGCTTTCAAATCACGTAAAACCGCCTTAAATTTTTCGATTTGTGGTCGAATCTTGAACATATTACCAAGACCTTCCACGCCACCAAGGTGTGTACACACCCCTTCAAAACGCAGGAATTCTTGATTCTTTTTCAGGAAAGTAATCGACTTTTTAAGGTTTTCAGGCCCCATACCTGTACGATTGGTACCTGTTTCTACTTCGACATGGACAATTGCCTGCTTATTCAGTCGCTTGGCAACTTCCAGTGTTTTGCGAAGACGATCATAACTAAAGACAT
>JALEHC010000170.1 GCA_022763215.1 Saprospiraceae bacterium | reverse complement strand
TTTTTAGAAGCTTTGAATTTGCCGCAAAGGCAAAAGAGAAAATAGTAAAGTTTGGTTTTGTTGTTAATTTCGCACGCACAGAAATACTTGAATTTTGTTTAATTAGTATGCTCACTTAACCAAAACCAATTATAATGATCAAAGTAGGAATTATCGGGAGTGGCTCCATGGGATCTGGTATTGCACAAGTAGCTGCAACTGCCGGGCATGAAGTATTACTCTATGACAATAATCCTGATGCACTCCAACGCGCAGAAACGCACCTCAAAAAGATAATGGCTCGTTTGGTCGAGAAAGGCCGACTTAAATCGACAGAAGCAGAACAAATCCTGAGCCGAATCAAATATGTTGATTCGGTTTATGCTTACGGTGATTCAGGTTTGATCATTGAAGCTATTGTGGAAAATTTGGATGTCAAAAGAGGGGTCTTTGAACAGCTTGAAGATATTGTTCCGGAGGATTGTATTTTGGCAACCAACACTTCTTCCTTGTCTATTGCAGCGATTGCAGCGGCTTGTAAAAAGCCTGAAAGAGTGTTGGGGATTCATTTCTTTAATCCGGCACCACTGATGAAATTAGTGGAGATTATACCGGCAATCCAAACTAACCAAAATTACCTTGATCATGCAGCGGAGTTGATCCGGTCATGGCAAAAGCTGGTCGTAATTGCCAAAGATACACCTGGCTTTATTGTGAATCGTGTTGCACGGCCTTTTTATGGTGAATCACTGCGTATATTGGAGGAAGGATTGGCAGATGTGCCGACGATAGATTGGGCCTTGAAAGAAATGGGCGGATTTCGGATGGGGCCTTTTACACTGATGGATTATATCGGTAATGATGTGAATTATACCGTGACCGAAACCGTTTTTAAAGCCTTTTATTATGACCCACGTTACAAACCGGCATTTACGCAAAAGCGTTTGTCTGAAGCTGGGTATTTGGGACGCAAATCCGGACGAGGTTATTACGACTATCGAGAAGGTGCAAAAAATCCGGTACCGAATGAGGATGCTACTCTTGGTCAAACGATTGTAGATCGAGTTGTAACGATGCTGATTAACGAGGCAGCGGATGCATTGTACCTGAATGTTGCTAGCCGAGATGATATCGATACGGCGATGACAAAAGGCGTTAATTATCCAAAAGGATTGCTCAAATGGGCTGATGAAATAGGTATTGCCACTTGCGTGGAACGCATGGATGATTTGCATCAGGAGTACTTGGAAGATCGGTACCGTTGTAGTCCGCTATTGCGGAAAATGGCGCGAGCTGGGAAGACGTTTTATGAGTAGAGATAGCACTTTCGTGCAAATAGAAAAGGTGCAGCTATGCTTGATAGCCGCACCTTTTTTATTTACCGTAAGGTAGTGAATGTTATTTCAAAATAACTTTTTCTGTAGCCAAATGAACATCAGCCGTTACCTGAACGAAATAGAAACCTGCAGGTAGGTTGCTCACATTCAATGGAATGACTTGGCCATCGATACCTACATTTACTTGCTTTTCCATAATCTGTACACCTGATGCATTGACAAGTGTAATGGTAACATTCTGTGATTGAGCGGTATTAACCGCAATATTCAGGATGTCATTTGCAGGATTAGGGAATACAGCAACATTCGTAGCTGCTTCGAGTGATTCTGTTGAAGTTGCATCGCCTACTTCTACGATTGTTCCTCTTGCTTCCGCAGAATTGCAAGCATTATCACCTTCGTTTGAAGTAACACAAGCTTCACTATTGTAGTTAAACATATCAATAATTTCGATGTCATCTACTGTCCAACCTTCGCCCGCATCGGCTGCATCAGAGCCAAAGCGGAATCGTAAGTAGATAGACTGACCAGCATAAGCAGATAAGTCGGCATAAGAAGCAACTATACCATTACTGTTACCCCAGTATCCTGAGATATTTGGAATAGCAAAGGCATTGTAAGCCAGTTGACCTCTGTAAGAACCACGGAAAATATCTTCTGCTGGAATAGTTATCCATTCAAAGCCATCAACTGATACTTCAACAATACCACCGTCATTACCTGGTTCGGTATCGTAAGTATGGTTAAAACGAAGTACAGGTTGTTGACCTGCTAGTTCGATAGGTGCTAAAGAGAAAAGAATCTGGTCATTATCAGCTTCCTCATTTGGTACAAACCAAGAGAAGTTGTCAGAAATTGGATTTTGGTTGGAAGCGCCCCAGATGTTAACGCCTTCTAATGCGTCGATACCAAAGTTTAGGAATGATTCTTCTGCACCATCATAAAATTGGCTAACAGAATTAAATTCATCTGCGGAACTCAATTGGTAGGTAATCGTCAGGCTTTCGCCAGATGCAAGGTCACCGATCTCAAAAGTCAACATATCGCCTGCATCAGTGGGTTCGTTTGCACCAGAGGTAGAGCCAGCGATATAAGTTGCACCATCTGGAATTTCATCAGTAACGACTACACCAGAAACCCCATCATCTTTATGATTAGTGATTGTAAGTGTGATGTCTATATTATCACCTGCTTCGATAAAGTCAGTTGCTTCTTTTGCAATTTTTAATTCTTTCACACATTCTGGGCGAGGATCGAAACTCATGGTACCATCATTACGATCATTATTAGAACCCTGGTCTGCTTCCCAACCTAAACCTCGAGCTGCAAATACTTCCCAAATTAAACATTCGTTGGCACCACCATTAAGGATGAGATCAGCAGCAATGATACCATTACGTGCATCAACAAAACCTGGATTACACTCTTGAATTTTCAAACCATCCATGACTAGTTGAATCGCCATATTATTACCACCTGTACCATTGATTTGATCTTCATCAAAACCATATACATCAACAAATGCCCAGTATAGATCCCACAGACAACCTGTCCAGATTTCACCAAGTGGATGTGGAGCTTCTGTACCAATAATATCATCATAGACTTGGTCGTTGATGGTTTTATCAGTTGAGTAAGGCAGTCTTCTAATTCCTCCCCCATTTGGATTTGAGCTTGAAGCATAAGCACCTACCCCACGTGGTGTTTCACCTACATCGCCAGGTTCAACTGTAGTAATAAGGGCAAAAAAGTCAGCATAGCCTTCTCCCATTTGTTCATCTGCACCAAAGCAACCCGCGGCACCAGGACCACCAGTTAATCTATTGTGAATTCCATGCCCATACTCATGTGCAATAACGCCATTATCCAAATCACCATCAATAAAACTTGGGCCACCTGCGTCTTCAAACTGCATAGTAACCTGTACATCAATTCCTGCACCAAGTGTAGATCTGATCAATTGGCAATCAGAAGATTTGAGCATAGCCGTTGGTATGCTTGGATCTTCGATTTCTGCAACTCCCGCCATACCTGCTACAGCATCTTCAAAATTACAAATGATGAGTGCAATAGCACCAGCTGCTTCTGCATTGGCTGTTTTTTGTTCGAAAAAGCAAGTTCCTCGATCTACCATAGCAATTTTGCCTTCTACTTCTTCGGGGTTGATAATTTCATTACAACCTTGACTAGGGTTACTTGTCCCATCAAAAGCTAATGCGACAAGTCCTGTAACTGGGTCTGCTCCAATAGCCGGGCCATATTGTGCAGTACCCGTTTCGTAGCCACCCGCTATAGCAGCAGGCTCATCGACATTGACCAAGTCACTACCTCCTCTATTCCATAGGTACATTTGCATGCGGCCATTTCCTCCATCAGGAGGTGTAGCAAAGTTTGCATTATTTAATCCTTGTTCCATCGCTTCAAAAGCATCCTGCGCTTCTCCTCTTACGAAATCATTGCCTTGACCTGCTCCTGTGTAATTTGTTTGCTGGAAATTACCAGAAGCTTCATCAAAACCGTAGGCAAATGTGAAATCATGAATTGTATTTATCATGTAGAAAAGCTGCGTTGTAGCGGCATCCAAGTACTCATCAGGTTCTTGTGTTTCCAAATCTAGTGGAAAGTCAAAGATTAGTTCAGAACCACCGTCTGGTTCATCTCCCATGGATTGATTTATTCCTAGGCGATCTTGGTAAGCATGTACATTATTACCTCTGGTAATTGTAAATTCTGCACCTTCTTCTCCATTGGTGTCGTGCCATCCGAAAGGAGAAGCTACCGGATCGGCAGGGTCAACCACAAGGGTACGATCGCCGTAAGCCGGACTTTCAACTGGGCGAGCATATACATTGTAAGTACCACCCATCATTGAACTAGTTGTTGCTGTTTTTTGATTCGTAAGTGCAGATTGGACTTCTTTAAAATTCACTACTTCTTCAGCGTGGCAATTATGGTCATGCTTATGCAAATAGTTTGATCCAAAACTACAGTAAACTGTATAGTTATCCTGTGCTATGATCTCTCCTGAATTGGCATCAACTGCAATTCTCCAGTGATCCGATGAAGTCTTTGTATCGATTACGACTTCCCAAGAGTAAATTAGTTTACCTTCATCATTGACCTGATAAATAGGTTTCACCTTAATATCAGAGTGTGCAATATTACCTCTGTCAAAAAGGTAAGTATCATTATCTTGGCTAATTAAATTGAGCTTGTTTTCTAAGCTAAGCTCAAGATGTTCAGCAACTACTTCTATCGCTTGATAAGCAGACATACTTTTGGAAGTAGTATTTACCAATTCAGCAATGTTAGGATAGAAGCGGCTTGTTGCATATCCTATTTCTCCGTTTTCCATAACGTGTACACCTGCGATAGCATTGTGAATTTCAGTACTGGCGTAGCGTTGTTTGAAGAAAACGTGGGTCAGGCCATTATGCTTTGATTTGTAAGTATCGCTTACAACCATGTCTGCAATATCCACAGACTGAAGGCCCCATTCAGCGGCATTTTGCTCCATATGGCGAAGCGCAATATCTAGGGGTGTCTGTTTTTGGGCGAAAGCCGTCATACCCAAAAGACAGAGAAGCAATGTAGCGAAGCAAGTAAAAATTGATCTCATACTAATGATGTTGTTAGTTGTTCTGAAAATGAATTTATTGGATAACAGCTTAACACACTGCTTCCAATAAATGCTTTTTCTGGATGGAATAAAATTTGAAATAAATAAGGTGTGGCTTTAAGGGTTTTCAAATGTATGCAAAAAAAAAGATTAGGCCATTTGTGAGGAACACCAAATATAATGGTTGTCCGACAAAAAGACAGATTCTTATTGTTTCATGAAGTGAACCGCATCCGGTTGTGACTCTGATCACGTAATTAGTTATGGTAAGCCCCTAATTTTGTACCGTCGATCAAGTAAACAATGCAGTTATCCACAATTAGAGTAAAGTGTCAATACGGCGATTGTTTTAACGAAAAAAGCAAACTTGTATTGAGCTATAGTTGTTTGGAATTGCAACGTTTTAGTAAGCTAATTTCTAAAATAATTTTAACACGATGGAACTAGTAAGTTATCCGGCTTCTTTAGTTGATTTTGTAAGCCAGCCGTGGCATTGGGCGGTATCAGGTGCGTCTTTAGCCGTGATTTTATGGCTAATGACCTGGCTGGGGCGAAAATTTGGTATTTCTACATCCTTTGAAACGATGTGTTCTGTTGCCGGTGCAGGTAAAAGAATTCCTCTTTTTCAAAGAGACTTGAAGGACGATATGTGGCGAAACATGTTCATTCTAGGAGCATTAGCAGGAGGTTTTATTTCAGCCAATTTTCTACAAAGTCCAGATCCAGTACAAATTTCTCAGCAAACAATAGAGCATCTAGCTACTTGGGATATTCCTTATTCTTCAAGTGTTGAAGAAAACCCGGGCTTTTTGCCAACTGGCTTTTTCAATCTTGGAAGTGCTTTTGGTATTGTACTTGCCATTATTGGTGGGTTTCTTGTAGGCTTTGGAGCTCGTTATGCTAAAGGATGTACTTCTGGTCATGCGATTACCGGTTTGGCACATCTTCAACTCCCTTCCTTTATTACAGTTATAGGCTTTTTCATTGGTGGTCTGTTGATGACTCACCTTTTGATGCCACTTATTTTTGGATAATTCTAAATCGATATAAAAATGCGTTTATTAAGTTTTTTCTTGGTGGGTACTTTCTTTGGTATTGTAATGACCAAATCAGAAGCGGTTTCCTGGTTTAGAATTCATGAAATGTTCCGCTTTGAAAGTTTCCATATGTATGGTATCATTGGTTCGGCAGTAGTATTGTCTGCGGCTATTCTTTGGTTTGTGAAGAAAAACGGAATCAAAACCCTCGATGGTAAAGACGTGGGCTATACACCAATGAAACTCAATTACACTCGTCATATACTCGCAGGATCTATTTTTGGTCTTGGTTGGGCGTTGATTGGTGCATGTCCTGGTCCAATATATGTGCTTTTAGGCCAAGGATATGGTATTTTCTTGGTGGTATTATTAAGTGCTGTTGTAGGCGCTTATGCTTATGGTGCTACTCAAAAGTATTTACCTCACTAAAAATGATGTATCTTTGTTTGAATGATGAACAAAGAACAAAAAAAGCAAGTCATATTTGGCAGGCACCCCATTGTTGATGCTATTGCATCGGGTGCATCTGTCGATAAAATTTTTTTGCAACAAGGCACCAGAGGCGAATTTGAAAAAGAAATTCGCAGCCTAAGCAAAGAAAATAATATTCCATGTCAGTTTGTTCCAAAAGAAAAACTGAACAAAATGGTGAAGGGCAACCATCAGGGGATTGTTGCCCTTCTATCATTGATACCTTATTATAAGGTAGAAGACGTCCTGCCTACTATTTATGAGAAGTCAGAGATTCCCTTATTTGTAATTCTTGATGGCATTACTGATGTAAGAAATCTGGGTGCTATTGCTCGTTCTGCTGAGGTCAGTGGGGCACATGCACTTATTATTCAAGGTAAAGGTAGTGCTATGATTACGTCAGAAGGTATCAAAACTTCGGCCGGTGCACTTACCAAAATTCCAGTTTGTCGGGAGGGAAGTATTATTTCTGCTATTGAGTATTTGCAACAATGCGGGATGCATATTGTAGCCAGTGATTTGCAGGCTAGTAAACGAATTGACGAGATTGATTTTACGGTACCTATTGCTATTGTTTTAGGATCAGAAGGAGAGGGGGTTCGTCCAGCAGTACTGGAAAAAGCAAATGAAACTTTTATCATTCCGCAAAAAGGAACCACGGATTCTTTCAATGTATCTGTTGCAGGAGGAATTATGTTGTACGAAACTACGAGGCAACGCCTTCTTATGAAGTAAAAACTCCCGGCTCTTTCGAGCCAGGAGAAAGAATCAAAAAAACAGCAGGATATTAACTTTTTTGACTATTGCGTTGAATGAGTATTTGTATATAGGTATAAGCATGCCTACTGTGTACAAGTGAATTATTGTACCAGGCATTAAAAAGCATAACCTTCCTAGGTGACTTCAAACACATTTTGTTGAAATCACAAAAGATTTATACGATCTGAAATAAAATAATTTTGTTTTAGCTATGAAAAATATCCAACAAAACGAAAGGTTTTGTTTGCGGAAATAGCTGATAGAAGGTTTATAAATCGCTGATGCGTCTGACTACCTCATAAAGCCTTGTGTATTCATCTACATCTTCAATAAATGGATCATGCTCAAGGTGGTTAGCAGAAATAAGTTTCAGCTGTCTTACCCTACCTTTATCGTTCGTTACTTTCTGAACGTACTTTATCCATAATTGGCCATTGCTTTTAACGGCATATATCTTGTTGTCCTTCAATTCATGAACACCACTGATCTCTTTGCAGATGACCATGTCTCCATCCAAGATAACAGGTTCCATACTATTACCATTGATCGGAAAGGCGACTAAACCACTTCCTGCTATACCTGGAATTGAAAAGTAGGTGTGATCTTCTTTTGAAAAACCACCAGCATCTATGGAAGAACCTGCAAAAGCCTCTTTGGTCGTAAACAGAATGTTCCCCTTAAGGATTTCTGCATTTTCAGGGAGTTTATTTTTGGGAACATCAAAGCCAAATGGCGTACCATCCCCATCAATCATGTATGATTCATTGACGCCATACTCATGACAGAGCGCTCTGGCGTGACGGTAATCAATGCAGCGTTTATCGTCCTCATTTAGAAATGCTCTGACGATGTGCCCATAAGCTCTGTTACCTAGAATCTTTTCAGCAAAATCGCCCATCCCTTTTCCATTGCGATCATTTTTGATGATTTCGCCACGCTCTTCCAATAACTGGAACACTTTAATAAATCGCTTATTGAGTTCTATCCTGTCGTCTTGAATCATTTTAAATGGGTATTGGTTAAAACAAAAGTAAATGATTTGGTTGCAATTTAAAACAAAATAGTTTTTAAAACAAAATATTTTATTTGTTTTTGTTGTTTTTTTTAGTTTTAACCAATAATAAGACCTACTTGCTTGACTGCCAGCTCAATTTCTTCCGCTGTATTGTAGTAGTGAGGTGAAAAACGGGCAACCCAATCCACATTTTTATTCATAAGATCAAAACGGGCATACGGCTGATAAGAAATGGAAAAACGAATTTTTGTAGCTTCCAG
>JALEHC010000169.1 GCA_022763215.1 Saprospiraceae bacterium | reverse complement strand
TATGCCGCCGACCTTGTTTTTGCAGAATACCTTTCTTTTTTACATCAAGACCGGATTATCCGAATTTGCATTTTGATTGTTGGACTTGGCGTGTTTTCTGCAATTTATACCTACCTGGGCGGATTAAGTGCCGTGGTACGAACGGATATTATTCAGTTTGTTATTCTTTTATCAGGTGGATTTGTGGTGCTATTTGTGTCCATCCAGCATTTGGGAGGCTGGGAACAACTGTATGTCAAAACACCTGAGAAGATGCACCTGCACCTTCCGGCAGATCATGAAACCCTTCCTTGGATACATGTATTTGGCTTATTCCTGCTAAATATCAATTATTGGTGTGCAAATCAAACCGTGATGCAGCGTTCGTTAGCGGCTAAGAATTTGCGTCAAGCGCAAATCGGGCTAATGGTGGGCGGATTAATGAAGTATGTCATGGCTGTTCTAATTGTAATTCCGGGGATTGCCCTGTATGGTATTTTAGGCGAAAATGGACTCAGTGAACCCGACATGGCATTCCCTTATTTGGTTGACAACTATCTGGTTACTGGCTTGAAAGGACTAATACTCTGTGCCTTGTTTGCCTCTTTGATGAGTACGGTGGATTCCACTTTCAATTCCTTGGCAACCCTTTGGTCGATTGATATATACAAAGGCTACTTCAATAAAAATGCAACAGATCGGCAAGTTGTTCAGGCAGGGCGCAATACCATTCTGGTTACCTTATTTACAGGCATTGCGATGGGCTTGGTGTTGTTATATGTAAAGTTTGAAAATCCGGAAGCAGCATTCACACATACTTTAAATGAGCTACGATATTATATCAATTGTGGGATAGTGGTTCTTATTTGTTCTGCTGCCTTTTTGATTGCTCCGAAGCATCGAGTAGCTTTGCTGGCGTTCATTTCTACCATCCCGCTTCATTTGATTATAATCCAATTGTTTCCAGATATGAATTACTTTGTCCGAGCAGGCTGGGTAATTCTAATCGCTTTTCTGATCATTTACGCAAGTAGTTGGAAAGCAGGTTGGACTAAATGGAAAGACTTATTCCATTATGATGATAAGTTGATTCGGAACTTGGGAATTGGGTTGTTGGCTTCCTTGCTTGTACTTCATCTTGTTTTTCATTAGGTTGGACGCAGAGTGCGTAGAGAGGTCGCTGAGTTCACAGAGTTTAGTTCTCTACGCACTCTGCGTCTAGGAACCTACGGGTTTGTTTACTGCCAGAGATTCCCTTAATTTATCTACTACTACATCCACTTCTTCCAGCGTATTGTGATGGGAAAAAGAGAAACGAACAGCTTTACCTTCTACTGTATTGGGCAAGGCATTGATGACATGTGATCCTTGGTCGGCACCCGAACTACAAGCACTGCCACCAGAGACACTAATACCAGAAATATCGAGATTAAACAGCAACATTTCTGACTTGTCGGATTCTGGAAATGTTACGTTCAATACCTTATAATGGTTAGGGCCATCCAAGTCGGTATTAAAATGCAAATCAGTAAAAGCCTCTTTCAATCGATCGATTAAGTGCGCCCGAACCTTTTCAATTTGTGCTCGACGCTCATCCATCTCTTTAACGGCCATTTCGAGCGCGTGCGCCATTCCCAAAATACCATAGATATTTTCTGTACCACCCCGCATATTTCTTTCCTGTGCCCCGCCGTCAATAAATGGTTTGATCATATTGTCACCATTGATATAGACAAAACCAACACCTTTTGGGCCATAAAATTTATGCGCTGAGCCAGAAATGAAAGCCATTTTAGTTTTGGAAACATCCAATGGAAAATAACCTACAGTCTGCACCGTGTCAGAGTGAAAAAGGGCGCCATGTTCCTCACAAAGTACAGATATAGCAGACAAGTCAATCATATTCCCCATTTCATTATTGGAGTGCATTAGGCTGACCAATGTCTTTTTGTCCGAAGCTTTGATCAAATCTGCTAAAGCTTGCTGATCTACTCTGCCATTTTGCGTAAGCGGAACCATTTCGACTTCCACCTGCTCATATTTTTTCAGAAAATCGAGGGAATGCAAAATGCAATGGTGTTCAAGTGGTGAGCTGATTATTCGCTCTACCCCCAAGTCCCGTACAGCGCATTTTAGGGCCATATTATTAGACTCCGTACCTCCGGAGGTGAAAAAAACTTCGCCTATAGAAGCACCAATAGCCGTTGCTACTGCCTTGCGCGCACGTTCAATAGCCGCTCGACTGTTACGGCCTTCCGAGTAGATGGCTGAAGGATTTCCCCAGCTATTCTGTAAAGCATCGTGCATCACTTTGATGACTTCCGGATCGACCGGTGTAGTGGCAGCATTATCAAAATAAATTCTTCTCATATCAATTGCTTCTCAAACCATTTTTGCACAATTTCCATTTCGTCACTTGTGCTTTTGGTACATTTAAATTCATTTGTTTGACCAGAATATTCATAATCCTTAGCCCATTCTTCATGTTTTTCTGCTAACGCTTCAATGGCATCTAGGGTTTGATTTAATTCTTCATTTGTCATGACGGGGTGAATAGACATGCGAATCCAACCCGGTTTTGCAGACAAATCCCCAATATTGATTTTCTCGGTAATTGATCGCGAGAAATCCTGTGATACATGCAGCAGATAGTGTCCATAAGTACCCGCACAAGAGCAGCCACCACGTACCTGCACGCCAAAGCGATCATTCAGAATTTTGACACCGAGGTTGTAATGCAGATCGTCGATATAAAAAGAAATGACACCTAGTCTTTCCCGATGATTATCGGCCAATACATGCAAATTGGGAATCTTATCAAAACGTTCCCAAATCAAATGGAGGAGTTCTTCTTCGCGTTGCATCATTTTCTCCAC
>JALEHC010000168.1 GCA_022763215.1 Saprospiraceae bacterium | reverse complement strand
TTTCGCCTGGCTCAATTTGATCCAATCCTCTTTTAATGACAAACAATAAAATCAGCATCAATCCGATCATCATAACTTGCTGCTGGCTGAAGGTAATTCCCCAACTAGCCAACCAACCCGCACTGGCTGCGCCCAGCATCGCACCCAAACTAAACATGCCATGACAAGAAGACATGATAGAACTATTGTGAAGTTTTTCTAGACGGGCAGCCGCATTATTCATCGACACATTCATCCATCCATCGACCAAGCCAATAAGAATTAGAAAACCAAACAGCATAGCTGCAGATGTTGCCAGTGCCGGCAATATCATGGAAAGACTAAATAACAAAGTCGATAAAAATGTGGATCGTCCAACGCCTAAACGGCCGATTAGTAACGGGGCTAATTGCGTGCCCGCAAATGCGCCTATCGGCATCCCCAGCAAGGCCATTCCCAGTATTCCTTCTCCGATCTGAAGGTTTTGCTGGACTTCTGGTAGCCGGGCCAACCAACTACCAAATAATACACTCAAAATCAAAAAAGTCAGTGCAACTGACTTACTCTGATAATTCCACTTCATCTTTTTCATAGGCAAAAAAAAGGGTGGCCCAAAGGCCACCTTGGTAAACTAAATGTATGAAACTTAAAGCCCCAAAATTAGTGGCTTATTCCGTGCAGTTCTTCTTGTCTTTTTACTCATTTTGGTGGTTAATTAACCACTTGTCCTCAACAATGCTTAAACTATCTGAAATATAGAATCAGTTGGCTTTTTTTGCCAGTGTGTCTGCCCCGTATTTACGCAAAGTATACCCCTGCGCTTTAAGCAAATCTTGTGCTGCCCCATAATCTGAATCTGACAAATGGCTATGCTCAAAAATTAAAAATGCAGGCTGGAACCGATCAAATGGGAACATCCGAAGCACCTGATAATCAAAGCCTTCTGTATCAATGTGAACCAAGTCTAATTGTTCAACCTCATGACGATCAAACAAGGTGTCAAAGGACACGCATTCTACCATATCATAGGAAATATAGTCTGCCCGGTCAGCAGGCGGCTCAATCCCTGTCTTTTCGCACTTTCGTGCAACGTGCCCCGAATCAATCATCGTTTCTAACTGTTGGCGATTGAAAGAACTCAGGCCGGTTGCCCAGCGAGCATCTGTAAAAGACAATTTGTAGAGCTTTCGCTGACAATCCTCCTCATTGACCGCTTTATTTAAGGGTTTTACATCATCACTTTGGTAAATGTATTCCAGTTTTTCAAAGGCCGATTGTTGAGGCTCAATTAATAATCCCTGCCAGTTATCCCGTTTGATAAATTTGCATAACGGATCGTGCTGAAAACCGTCATTGCTACCAATCTGGACAAAATAAATTTGATTTTTTGATTTAGAGAATTGATCAATCTCCGCTTCTAGGCTATTTTCCTTGGGTTGCCACAATCGATTGTAATACCACTTGATCAGGAAACTCGCTTTTCCGAGCAAAAACATGCGAAGACTAATAGCCAATTGCTTTAGTCGATAGGAGCGTGTCATCTATTTGGGTTTATACTAATCCAAAATTGCTAAATTAAAAATTTAACATACAATCTCAAACAAAATCCAATCTTATAGCACGATAAAAAATCTAGTGAGCATGGCCTATATTTACCAATAGTAGTACTATTTTACCCTCATCACATCATTTTTTCCAGATAAACGTTAATTTAGAAGTGATCAATAAAGACAATTAAGCGCATGCTTTGTTTTTATTCAAAATAGCCCAATAAATATGAAAGCATCCTTAGAAAAAATAGAACCGGGGTTTGGTAGTTCCTTTACCCTCAGAAGGTTTACAGATATTATTTATTGCAAAAATCCATCCTGGCACTTTCACCCAGAATATGAGATCGTCTACATCTCCAACGGTCGTGGTAAACGGCATGTGGGAGGGCACATTTCGTATTATGAAGATGGTGATTTGATTTTTTTAGGTCCGAACCTACCGCATTTTGGTTTTACAGAGGAATTGTACGAAGAGCACGTAGAGTACGTCGTACAATTGAAGGAAGATTTTCTTGGAAAAGATTTTCTGCACAAACCTGAAATGCAGGCCATTCGCCAGCTATTCGAGCGTTCGCGTAATGGGTTGAGCTTTTCAGCAAAAACCAAAAAATTGATTGGTCAACAACTTGACCTGATGTACCAACAGGATAATTTTGAACGCCTGCTTACGCTATTGTCTATTCTCCAAACTATGGCCACAGTCGATGATTATAAAACGCTCAATGCCAATGGACTGGCATTCGAAGTTAATGGCCAAGACCAGCAGCGCATGCAACGCATTTATGCATTTGTGGAAGAACACTTTCAGGAACACATTCCACTCGAAACGGCAGCTAAACAAATTCAGATGACCGTACCCGCTTTTTGTCGCTATTTTAAGAAGTTGACACAAAAAACGTTTACACAATTTGTCAATGAGTTTCGCATCGCTCATGCTTGCCGAATGTTATCTGACGAGCATCTGAGTATTGCCAATATTAGTTATGAAAGCGGATTCAATAATTTATCTCATTTTAATAAGCAATTCAAAGCAATAACAGGGACTAGCCCCAGAGAATATCGCAAAAACCTGAAAACAGTAATCGACTAAGTTTTAAACCTCCATAATGCTTGTTGTACGAACTTCGTGCAGGATTTAGCGACAGCCAAAAGGATTTTCCTTATTTTCGCCCCTATTGAGGAAATCGTTTGACGCAATAAACCAGAAAACATGAGATTTGTACTGTTTGCATTGATACTTGCTACCACCTTTGGCTGTACCGAAAGCAAAGACCTGAAAAAATCTTACCGTGAAACCTTACTAGCCTCTCAATGGGAATTTGACTGGCAAACCATGCAGGATTCTTTCATGGCACAATCTGTATCTGATCGAGATATCCGCTTTTTTCAAAATTTCAAGAGTCGCTCGGAATCTATTGTATTCAAATTCATGGACAATGGTTTGATGGAAGTAGATGTTCCTAATGGCGAAACTCAAGGTGGAGTCTGGGATATTAATCTCCAAAATAAAACTATGATTTTGAAGGTTGTTGAAACACCACTGCAAACACCATTTCCAATTCTTGACTTTAGTGAAGAGAAAATCATTCTTGGCCCAGGGAGTAAAGAATTGTTTCCACTTTACCGAATCCTAAAGCCAATTCCTAAGCCTGCCAGTGAATAATACCTTATATTGAAAGAGAATTTTACAAGTTCCTAACCCATTTTTAAAACTTTGCTTTCGCAAAATTTTAAAAACGTAGCCTACTACAGGCTGAAAACCAAGCATTTGGAGCGCTTATGCCCCACAGAATCAAACACATCCACGATGTGGAAGGCCTGAGAAAGGCGTACCTCAAACTGGCTGTAAAAGAAAAATATTTTCGCATCATCAACGAGTTTGCAGTCAACTTGCTCGACAAGCAAACAGTGGATGATATTGTCTGGGCTGTCGCCAAAAATGCAATCGCTAAAATGGGATTTGTGGATTGTGTCATCTATCTACTTGATCCCCAAACAGGTATGCTCGAACAAAAAGCAGCACACGGGCCCAAAAATCCCAGTCCCCTCGATATCAAAAATCCTATTCTCATTCCTATTGGTCAAGGTATTGTTGGGACGGTAGCAGCAACTGGACAAGGCGAAGTCATTAATGATACGTCTAAAGACGATCGCTACATACTCGATGATCAATTTCGCCATTCTGAAATTACCATCCCCATCAAAATGAATGAACAAGTCATTGGGGTTATCGATTCTGAACATCCCGATAAAGACTTCTTCACAAAGGAAGATTTTGATATTCTGACAACCATCGCTGCCATGACAGCCACCAAGTTGATGAATGCCAGAGCCACAGAAAAAATTAAATCTCACCAAAAACACCTTGAACGTGAGATTGAACTCAAAACTAAGCATCTCCAAAAAACGATTACCGAACTCGAACAATCTAAACAAGACATAGAAAGTTTTGCCTACGCGGCAGCCCACGACCTTCAGGAACCTCTGCGTACGATTGCTTCTTACCTCCAACTACTCGATCGCAAGCTGGAAGGCCAAATGGATCCTAAATCCAAACATTTTTTGCACACCGCTATCAATGGCGCTACCCGCATGAAAAAATTGCTGGAAGGAATTCTCAATTACTCTGACTTAATGGAAGGGATCGTTCCTTTTGAAAAGGTCGATTTAAATGAAGTGATTCGAGAGGTTCAAGAAGCACTCGCTAAAAAAATAGCTACTCACCAGGCAATTATTCAGTATAAAGAATTACCGACCATACACGGCATTCACTCTCAGATTATGCAGCTTTTCCAAAACTTGATCTCCAATTCGATCAAATTTAGAAAAGCAGGTAGCAACCCCATAATCAGCATTTCAGCGAAAGCGGAAAAAGGAAGATGGATGATACATGTTACAGACAATGGTATCGGTATAGAAATGGCTAAACAAGACAAAGTATTTAAAATTTTCTCTCGGCTACACCACTTCAAAGATTACCCGGGACATGGAATCGGGCTGGCATTATGCAAAAGAATTGTTGAACTCCACCATGGCCAAATAACAATTAAATCTACCCCGGGGCAAGGCACTACCTTCTCTTTTGACCTTCCGGAAATGCCAACCGAGCATTAATCGTGGTTTTCGACTCTTGCACCTAGTCCGCTTGCATCGCCCTTAATGATATTGTGTAAAAGCATAGCAAAGATCATTGTCAGACTACACCCAATCAGATTGAGCCACAAATAAGCAATCTCTATTTTGCGAACCTCTCCCATAAAAGTAAATTCTACCTCAAAATAGGTCATATAGAAGATGACTAATATGATGGCTTCCGCAATCAAAGCAGCCAAAAATACTGCTCTACCCTTTATCCATTTCAGGAAAAATGCAACGAGGAATATACCAAGAATAACACCATAAAATAATGAGCCTATAATATTGACGGCTTCAATCAAATTGTCAAACAGACTGGCAGAAGCAGCAAACGCAAGGGCAATGAGTCCCCACAAAATAGTGATTATCTTGGAAGCATTCAGATAGTGTTTATCGGATTTGTCCTTAACCAAGGAACGCCTATAAATATCAATAACGGTGGTAGTTGCCAGTGCGTTCAATTCTGAAGAAGTCGAAGACATGGCCGCAGAAAAAATAACAGCCAATAACAAACCGACTAACCCAATTGGCAAATAATTGATCACGAAAGTGATGAAAACATAATCCGTATCTGAAGTTTCTGCATCTGGATTACTATTATCAATCAGCTCTTTCACCTCTGTCCGTATAGCATCATCTTTTGCCTGTAAGGCAGATACTTGTGCTTGACTAGCCGTAATGGCAGCCTCATCATCTGAATCTATCGCTTGTACAAGCCCGCGAATGGCTTCCTGCTGTCGCTCAAATACCAAGGTATGCTCCTCTTCCAATTCTTCCAGTTCAGCAGCATATTCAGAAGAACGCAAAGCGTCCAGAT
>JALEHC010000167.1 GCA_022763215.1 Saprospiraceae bacterium | reverse complement strand
TCTCCACTTTTCGCGCAAAGCGAATGCCTTTGCACAAACTGAGGGTTTCACGGCCTGCCGTACCATTACCTACCGCAATAGCATCTATTTCGTAGCGATCCACCAGTTCTTCCAATGTTTTGGTGGCCATATAGGTGTCATTTTGAGGCGGATGCGGATAAATGGCTGTCTGATAAAGCAGATTACCGCTGGCATCAAGACAAACGACCTTACAGCCAGTCCGAAAGCCGGGGTCAAGCCCCAAAACACGCTTTTGACCAAGTGGCGCGGTCAATAACAACTGCCGTAAATTGCGAGTGAATACCTCAATCGCTTCCGTATCCGCAAGGTCTTTGGAAAGATTTCTGAACTCCGTTTCGATGGATGGCTCCAGCAGTCTTTTGTAGCTGTCGTGCAATGCGTCTTTAACTTGCTGTGCCGCTGCGCCGCG
The DNA here is from genome assembly GCA_022763215.1 of Saprospiraceae bacterium. Lineage (GTDB taxonomy): Bacteria > Bacteroidota > Bacteroidia > Chitinophagales > Saprospiraceae > JALEHC01. The sequence goes on along the minus strand of JALEHC010000167.1, from coordinate 16,844 downwards.
TCCCTGCACATAATTGCGCTCCAAATGGTAAAGCGTTTCTTCCTCATCTGGGCTGATGTATACGCGTAGGATGCCTTCCTCTTCTCCGCGACGAATAGCCAAGAGTCGGTGCGACGGACATTTTTTAAGAGGCTCTTCAAAATCAAAGTAGTCTTTATATTTGGTGCCTTCTTCTTTTTTTCCGCGTGCAACTTTAGAGCGAATCGTGGCACTTTTTTTAAAGGAGTGACGAACTTTATTACGAGCTTTTTCGTCCTCATTAATCCATTCGGCGATGATGTCCCGAGCGCCCTGAAGTGCTTCTGCTTTATCGGGTACTTCATTCGTAATAAACTGCTCAGCCAGTCCGTCTACGTCATCATTTTTCTGCATAAATAACACTTGTGCCAAAGGTTCGAGACCTTTTTCGCGTGCTACAGATGCCCTAGTTTTGCGTTTTTTCTTGTAAGGCAGATAGATATCCTCCAGTTCTGTAGCATCGTAGGTTTGAGCAATTCGGCCTTTGAGTTCATCGGTCAGTTTGCCTTGTTCTTCAATAGCTGCAAGGATCGTTTCCTTCCGTTTTTCGAGTTCTTGTAGTTTTTTGTATTCTTTCTGGATGTCAGAAATCTGGACTTCATCTAGTGAGCCAGTCGCCTCTTTTCGGTACCGGGCGATAAAAGGAATGGTGGCTCCTTCATCCAGTAATTTTACGGTGTTTTCAATGTTTTTGGTACGTATGCCGAGTCGGTCGGCAATAATCTGAATGTGTTTGCTAAGCATCTTTTATTTCCTTGATTAACTATTTTCAAAGGTGGGGCGCAAATGTACTTTAAAACCCATTTTACTCATAGCGATAACGCGCAATTAAATAACTTTTCTCATCGGTTTCAAAATAGATCGACAGATTTTTTGCTTTAGGGTTTTGGCGCTGATGCGAAAATTTCATCAAGTTACCAACCATTGTTATTGGAGGCGTAATCGCCAAATCATCCTCATAAATCTGTACTCGGGCTATCTTGCTTTCCAGCCTTACGGCAAATGCAAACTGGGTATCTGATGCTTGCAATATTCCCATTGTTGGAAATACACTTTCTACACCAAAATAGTGTACGCCATTTGAGGCATAAGGCATTGCCATAAACCTTCTTCGAGAAACTGGCTTCTCCAGGAATTGCCATTTCCTTTCCATGGGGCAGTGCGTCAATATGAGTTGCTCTGGCGGAATCATGTAATATTCATCCCGGAATTCAGGTACAAATCCAGAACAATCTTTTTTGACAAAACCACTGGCCAAGGTAGGATCATGCATGGTCCATTGGCCTTCTATCTTGACGGCTACCCACGCATGGTTAGAACTAACAAAGGCAGCACCAATATCTGATCTTCCGGTCTTGATGCGGCCTGGAACGACTTCGGCTTCCAGACCCGCAGCTCGGCAGAGGTCACGATAAAGCAAGGTATAATTCATACACATGCCTTTCCGGCTTTGCAATACCTGTTGCACTTGTTGTTTTTCCCATTGTTTGACCTTTTGCTTGTAGTCTTTTTGATTGCGATAACTAATGGATCGCTGACTAGCTAATGGATCAAAAAAAGCATCACAGTCATAAGTAATATGAGCACTTATCCAGGAGAAAATGGCTCTGTTTTTTTCGGTTTCGCCTATATAGTTTTTGGTAAGTTGATGACTGAGTTGTTGGACATTTTGGCCAGACCATTGCAAATTTTGCGCAAAGCTGTCAATACTGGTCCAATTTTGGCTGTAGCCAAATGTTAATGCCAAAGCCATAAAGGATAGGGTGAAAAGGAACTGTTTCATTATATGAAAATAAAAAATCCCGATCAGGCACAGAAGCCCAATCGGGATAATTTTTTATCAATTATTCAAATTCTACTGACCTTCAGTCAATGGAATTGGGAATTGCATGTGGATAATATCGCCTGCACGATCGATTGGTACAAACTGATCATTCAGACGGCCATAACGACGAAGGTCGAACATGCGATTACCTTCACCCCATAGAGAATAGCGGCGCTGGAACAACAATTCGTCAATCAAAGCATCTTTATCGGTGCTACCGTCATAATCTGGTAAACCGTGTGCTGAACGAATCACGTTGATTGCATTAACCGCTTCACCCGGATTATCCGTTTGGATGTTGCATTCTGCGTAAAGCAGGATCAACTCTTCATTACGAATAATGCTGATTGGGCTGGTAGAAGAAGCATACAATGCAGTTTCGTGCGTACCATTAAGGCCATCCTGGCTAGTTGGGTTGTCACGCTCACGGAATTTGTTCAAACGCTGGTCACCTGGTAAAGCATCTTCCAACATAGAGTTATGAACAACAATCTGGTCACCATTTTGCTGTGGCGACTTGAACAATGGATTGAAAATATCACCAGAAGCAGTACTGAATACATGCTGAGGTCCGTTCATGATATCTGCGCTCAAATCGAGGAAAGACTTGCTCAAACGATCAAGAGCACCTTGGTAATCTCCTGCAAAAGTCAGGATTTTAGCCGTTAATGCCTGATTGAATTGACCAAAGCTTTCTGCATCATCAAAACCTGCAAAACCTACAGATAGAGGTAGTTTGAAATCAGAATTCTGAACCTGAGAGAAACCAGTTTCCATAGTAGAAACGATTTCATTAAACGCCTCACTTTGGCTTACAAATGGGCCAAGATTTTCAGGGTCCGCTACATCAACACGGATTCCATTTTCACCCATTAGGTTCAATACTTGGAATAACATATATCCCTTTACTGTATTAGCAAAGCCTCGGTAAGCATCCTTTTCAGCCTCAGTTACATTTTCTGTGTTTTCTAAAGCTTCCAACAAGATGTTACAGTTCTTTACCACGCGGTAGCGGGTGTTATAAGGAGCTGTTAGGTAAAAGGTATTGTTGTCAAGCATCATACCATCTTTACCCAGCAAATCTTCCGTATTACGTGGATCTGCATCAAACAGGTAAAATTCTCTGGCAACAGAACCTGAAGAAGTTACATAGTTACCAAAGCCATTACGCATGTTGGCTTCTGTACCAGTCACCAACAGATTAAGTTCCGTTAGCGTAGCGTCCGTTAGTACACTATTGATACTTGGTGCGTTAGGGTCAATTTGTTCTTCAAACTCACAAGAGGCAAAAAACATAAGAAACCCAAATAGATATAATAAATTTATTTTTTTCATAATAAGCTTTCAAGTTTTGGTTCTTAGAAATTCAGTCTTAAGTGGAAATAAGCTTGCTTAGACGATGGGAAAGGTGTCACCTCAATAGAGTTAGACAAGCCTGTACCACCCTTCGTAGATACCTCTGGGTCATAACTGCTGTAATCTGTCAATGTAAGCAAGTTACGGCCAGAAACACCAATTCTTACACTTTGCATGAAAGGTGAATTTACCGGAATGGTATAGTAAGCACCGATTTCGCGCAAGCGGAAGTAAGAAGCATCTTCGATAAAGTTAGTAGCATCAGCAAAACGATCTGTAATATCTTCTGGTGTTGTACCACCGATATCTGTCAACAGACGAGATAGGTTCAATGCATCACCACCTTGCTTCCAGTGTGTTAGGAAGTTGATGTCGATGTTTTTGAACAACTTGAACTCATTCCACCAGCCTAACTGGAAGTCTGGCTCTGTATCTCCCTGAATTTCTGGACCATCTGCACCGCTACCCCACAATGCTGTAATCGGAGAACCTTCATCAATATAGAAAGTACCAAGACCAAGACCGAATGCTACACCCGGAGGAGTAAAGCTTGGGATATCTTCGCCTTCGCTACCATCAGGAATACCTAACTGTGTTACTTCTGAGCGGTTGAACCAGAAGTTCACACCTGATACCCAACTGAAATTAGGAGAAGAAACCGGATTTAAGTTCAACCCAACTTCCAAACCTCTGTTTTCCAACTGTAGGTCATTACGAATTTCACTGCTGAATCCAGAAGATGTTGGCAATGCACGAGTGTACAATAGATCATCAACTCCACGGATATAGTAAGTAACAGCCAATCCAAGTTTGTTGTCAAACAAAGAGATGTCTGCACCAAACTCCAACTCTGTAGAAGTTTCTGGCTCAAGCATAGAATTACCCTGAGATGTATTAACAATGAAACCAGCGTTTCCATTGATATTTACGGGCGACAAGCGAGTAAACAATGAACCAAAATCTGCACTGTTACCTGTTTCACCATAAGCAACACGAAGCTTAAACTGAGAAATCGACTCAGATGTCCAGAAGTCAAAATTGGCCAAGTTAGCAGCCAAAGAAGCACGAGGGAATGCGAAGAAACGATTTGGATCACCATTTAGAGTCGTTTTATCAAAACGAACACCAACGGTACCAATGATCTTATCGTCCCAGTTGATTTGCTCTTGCAAAACAATACCAAAGTCTTCTTCCATCTCCAAAGTCTGAGCAATCTGTTGAGCACCTGCCTGCTGCAAATTGGTCTGTAACGGAATCAACTGTGTTGATCTGTTGAGAATGAAATCACGCTCAAAGTTCAAATAAGAAACACCAACAGAAGTATTAAAGCTAATGTTGTTTGAAGTGAAATAGTCATAGTTAGCAAATACCTGGTAGTTGTAGTTAAAGATTTTGTTTTTACCTACTGCTACAAAACCATTATCCTGACCTCTTTGACTTTGGTGATCTTCTGGTACATAAACGAAAGTTTCATTGTTCAAAAGATCAAAACCACCGCCAAGTGTAAAACGAAGAACCTGATTATCTGTTTGATAAGCATTCCATTCCAAGTTGAAACCCTGAATGAAGCGATTATTGTTTTCTTCGTTGGTTGTACGGTCTCTTACATAAATAGGATTACCTGCCGCATTCGGGTTGTCAGGGTAATTTCCATCTTCATCCGGGAATAAGTTGATATAATCCCGTGTAAAAGCAAGGTTGTAACCATAGCTTAGACCACCTTCGTTTTCATTACCTGTGAAAGAACGGCTAGCTTGGCTATTAACATAATTGGTGTAAGAAGAAAGCGTTAGGTTATCTGCAATCTTGTGATTCAGATTTAAGCGTGTAGAAAAACGATCAAAACCAGTATTTTTGATGATACCGTCTTCTGTGCGGTAACCACCACTTACGTAAAATTTGGTTTTGCTGTTTCCACCTGAAATCTTCAAACGCGTATCCGAAATCAGGCCTGTTTCGCCATAAATTTCTTCTTCATAATCGAAGATTTCACCTGCCTCAAACGCTTGCTGCCAAAGTACAGGCGCAGATGCATCATTCGGGAAAGCAGCAGCTACAGCGCTGGAGTCAGCAAAAGTTCTTCTGCCAACAAAACGTTGAATAGTGTTGAAACCAATGTCTTGGTCAAGTGTAACACTTGTTCTTCCAGAGCTACCTTTTTTTGTAGTGATAATGATAACCCCTGCATTGGCACGAGTACCATAGATCGCAGCTGCAGATGCACCTTTCAACACCTCGATATTCTCGATATCAGCAGGGTTAAGGTCGGCCAAACGGTTAGAAGCACCTTCCTCAGAGCCAGAGTTGGCACCTGATGCAAAGCGAGCACCACTTGGAATTTCTGCATTGGTGATATAAACACCATCAACAATAATCAGTGGCTGGTTATTACCACTTAAAGAAGAAATACCACGAAGACGAATCGCGATACCTCCACCTGGCGCACCATTGCTCGAAACGATGTTTACGCCTGTCAATTTTCCGTAAAGGGCACCATCCACAGTCTGCTGTGTTGTAACCCCGGTCAATTGGTTAGAAGAGATCGTAGATACGGCATTTGCGAGGTTTGATCTCTTGATGGAAGAAGCAAGTCCGGTTACGACTACTTCTTCAAGGTTAGCAATATCTTCCTTTAGGATAATGTCTACCCTGTTATTGGTTGGGCTGACTTCTACTGCTTGGGCAGAAAAACCCGTGTAAGAGAAGTCAATTACGGCTGATTCGCCGGGGACATTCAATGAATAATTTCCGTCCAAATCGGATACCGTACCTACAGTGGTACCTTTCACGAGAATGGACACCCCGATGAGTGCTTCACCGTTAGAATCTGTGACTTTACCGGTAACTGTAAATTGTGCTATAGCTGAGGTTGCGAAAAACAACATGCACAGCAGCACACCTAGTCTGGTAATGAGATGCTTCATACTAGCAATTGCATTTAGTTAGAAAATAGAATTAGTCGCTTAAAGCGTGTGTAAATTTTTGTTTGATTATCTATTAAGATAAATTTTGGGATTTTGTTTAGTCGCTTACTTTCTTACAACGATTTAATATTTCGTTATGCGGCTTGTAGGTTTGTAGTTTGTTTTTTGTTCTTGTGTTTTGTCCGTATGATGACAGGACGTTTGCTTGGTTTGGATAATAATCAAAAGAGCAGTATAAACTTTTGATTAAAAAGGGTTTATTGACCCTTATAGCGAATAATATTTTTTGTTTGTGACCGTAAATTAAATAAAAATTGATGAACTCAATTATTTGCAAATAAAAATTACTTTCTGCTTACAATCCGAATGTAGGCAAAAATGGCGGAAAGTAAAAAGCCTGTTAGATTGAATTTGTCTGATAAAAAAAGCGACTCTCTTTTCAGGGAAAGCCGCTTTTATATAATTGGGTAAGTTAATTGTCTACAAATTAGCCGGATACATATCCGGGTTTGCTTCGTGCATCATTCGATAAATACTTTCAAATACATCTTCCGGATTTGGTTTGGAGAAATAGTCTCCGTCAGATCCATAAGGCGGACGATGTGATTTGGCCGTAATGGTGGTAGGCGCGGAATCTAGATAATAATAACCACCTTGTACCTCAAGCACTTCGCGAAGTATAAATGCAGAGGCTCCACCCGGAACGTCTTCATCGAGTACAACTAGTCGGTTAGTTCTTTTTACAGATTCAACAATCTGATGCTCAAGATCAAACGGAATCAGGGTCTGAACGTCAATCAATTCAACAGAAACACCCTGTTTTTCCAGCAATTCAATGCCCTGCTCAGCCACTCTTACACACGAGCCATAAGTAACAAGCGTTACATCTTTACCTTCCTGTAGCACCTCTGGAACGCCTAGCGGAACTGTATATTGGCCTAAATTATCAGGCATTTTTTCTTTCAAACGATATCCATTCAAACATTCAATGATCAGGGCTGGATCATCAGACTGAAGCATGGTGTTATACATCCCGGCAGCCTGTACCATATTGCGGGGTACTAAAATGTAAATCCCTCGCAAGGAATTGATCAGCATACCCATAGGTGAACCCGCATGCCAGATGCCTTCTAGTCGGTGTCCTCTGGTACGAATGATCGCAGGCGCATGCTGAATACCATCTGAACGATAGCGAAGCGTTGCCAGGTCATCCGTCAATGCCGGAAGACCATAAACCAGATAATCCAGGTACTGAATTTCTGCAATCGGCCTCAGCCCACGCATGGCCATACCAATAGCTTGTCCCATAATCGTCCATTCGCGGATACCAGTATCAAAAATTCGTTCTTCGCCATATTTCTTTTGAAGACCAGCAAATCCTTGATTGACATCACCGATTTTTCCAACATCCTCCCCAAAAGCAAATAGGTTTGGATTTTTATCGAAAACATAATCGAAGAACTGGTTCAGTACTTCAAAACCATTCTTCATAGGTGATTTTTCGCTGTATTTAGCTGGCGTAACGGGTACTCTAAGTGCTGATTTGTCAGAATGGCTGTACAAATTGCTATGAAAATCCGTTTCAGCTTGGGCAAATATATTGGCTAAAAATGCCTTCAGTGTTTTTTCTACATCTGGGTAAGCCCCCATGATTTGATAGAGGAAACGCTTCGCATTTTGCGTAATCTCTGCGCGTAATGGATTGACCATGCGGCCAAGCTCTTTGCGTAGCTCTTCGGTTTCCGGGCTAGATTCGACTTGCTTGTAAATGGCTTTTAATTCATCAAGCAGTGATTTTACGGGCTGATTGAAGGTTTTCCACGCACTATTCCGAGCTTCTTTAACTTCTTTTTTGGCTTCAAGCCGAATTTGGTCCAGTTCTTCTTGGCTTGCAATATTTTGTTCAATCATCCAGCGTCCCATCAACAAAATACAGTCGCGCTCGCGTTCCCATTGCAATCGTTCTTTCGACTTGTATCGTTCATGCGATCCCGAAGTGGAGTGCCCTTGTGGTTGCGTAACTTCCTCGATATGGAACAAAGCTGGAATATGGTTATTTCTAACTTCTGCGATTCCCTTTTGGTAAATTTCAACTAGAGAAGCATAGTTCCAACCTTTTCCCTTAAAAATATACATGCCTTCTCCTTTTTCATTTAGGCGAAAGCCGTTGAGCGCATCTGAGATACTTTCTTTGGTTGTCTGATATTTTTTAGGAACAGAGATTCCGTAGCCATCATCCCAGACTGATACCGCTAGCGGTACCTTTATTACGGCTGCTGCGTTCATGGTTTCCCAAAATACGCCTTCAGAAGTACTGGCATCGCCAATTGTACAGAAGGTTACTTCATTTCCCTTGTCGGAAAATGGTGTTCCCTCAGCCAATTGTGCTGATTCTCTATACTTTTTTGAAGCCAGAGCCAGGCCCAAGGCGCGTGCCATTTGGCCGCCTGTGCTGGAAATATCAGAACTTACGTTGTGTAGATTTTTGTGTTCGGTTGGGTGGTTGTTGGGATCGATCAGCGGTGTTGCAAAGTGGCTGTTCATCTGGCGACCGCCAGAGAACGGATCATTTTGTGCATCTGCGTAAAGCTGGGCAAAAAATTGCTCAACGGAGCACAAATTGAGTGCAAACATAAATGTCTGATCTCGATAATACCCGGATCTGAAATCACCTTTTTGGAAGGCTCGAGCCATTGCAACTTGTGCTACTTCCTTGCCATCACCGATGATACCAAACTTGGCTTTTCCGGTCAATACTTCTTTTCGGGCAAGAAGACTCGCTTCGCGGCTGATACAACAAATCCGATAATCATTAAGAACTTCTTCTTTAGTCAATTTAAAAGTTTCAATTTCAACTACAGCATCTTTCAGCATAGTCATTTAAATCTGGTTTTAATTTGGTACAGGAGAAAAGCCCAAAAACGGACTTCCCGCTTTTTGTTAACATTTCTTCCTTTGGACAGAATATTATTTCAAACATTGTGTTCGAAACAAAGGTAAAGATAAAGAATATTTCGAACTAAGTCCGTGCTTATTACATTCTACTATTATGGAATGTTCTCATAATATGCCTATTAAACAATAAATTTTACAATAAATCAACATCCAGGAACGTAAATAACTTGTTTGTTGAATCATGAACAGATAGGACAATAAGTTTTGATTAACATTTTTCATTTGCTCAAAACTTTTATTTGTTTTTTAATTGGCCTATTTTTGTTTGTGAATTCTCATTTAACAAAAACAAATCGAGATGAATCGTATACTACTAGTATTGGCATTGGTCGTAAGCACAATGACCGTTACCTTCGCTCAAAATGATGCAAGTGCAGAACAGGCACAAGAAACAACTACTTCAGGACCACAAATGGTTTTTGAAGCAGAAACTGTCGATTATGGCGTAATCGAGCAGAATGCAGATCCTTACCGTTTCTTCAAGTTTACAAACACAGGTGATGCGCCTCTTGTAATCAAGCACGCGAAAGGTAGCTGTGGTTGTACTGTACCAACATACCCAAAAGAGCCAATCGCTCCGGGCGAATCAGCTGAAATCAAAGTACGCTATGACACTAAAAGAATCGGTAAATTTACGAAGCGTGTGACGCTTACGACTAATATCGAAGGAGAAAAGCAAGTATTGACTATCAAAGGTGAGGTGAAAAGACCAGCCGAGGAGCCAGATGCAATCCCATCTAGCAACAGTGGTTTCAATAACTAATTTTTTTCAATAGTTATAGCTTACAAAGTAAGCAAACCAAAATGCCCTGTCGATTTGTTCGGTAGGGCATTTTTTTTGCCCTAAAAAAAGAAAAACCCTTGCTCCGAAGAGCAAGGGTCTCTAACCCAAACAAATAAACACAAAAACTACTTTTTAAGATTCATGACGAAATTAATCTCTTTTTACCGGAATGACAAATTTATGTCTTGTTTTTTTGTGACATCTAAGTGTTAAAAAAAATACAGCTTATAACCTGTATTTAGTAACTAATCCTTGAAGTTGTCCATTTTGTAAATGGATTATTGTGACATAATTAGAGAGCCTATTAGTTGCCTGCTACTTCAAGTGTTTTATTAGTTAAAATTACTCCAAATAATGATTTTGTTTTTTCTTAATCACCATTTTTGATCTGTAAATATAATCTTACAGTAGGTTTATCACCTGATTTTCTTGCAGGTGTTTTTTGGTCACGCTTCTAATTTTTCTGTTCTGTAAGTCTCTTATAATCTTTTATAACTATACTAAAGTGATATTTATCCATTTTGTCCTCGAAAATAGGGACAAATCCTCCTTCTTCTGACCGAACGATAAAACGACCTTCTTGCGATAATAGTGCTCCAATTTTAAGCGCCATCTTGGTTTGTTGAACCGGATTTCTGATGGCCAAATCAAAACTAGATGGTTCTCCACCTTCAGGCTGAAAAATGAGTTCATTCGTCTTGATTTGTGAAAAGGAAGGGTTCTTTTCTAATAAGACATATGCTTGGTCGTTTATCCAATTGTCAGCAATAATCGGAAGGAGTAATGGTCGGTCTTCGACAGATTTTAATTTGCGAAAGCTATACCGATCAATTTTACTGGCTCCTTGTTGTTGCAATTCATACTTTATGCTTCGCATATTTTTGAAATATAATCGAGACGGAGCAGTTGTGCGAAAGCCTTTGTCCTTATTAGGATGATCAGGAGGGGCCGGTAAATCGCACTTGATGAAAATGAAAAAAAGACTAATAACAAAGATAATTTTGTAATTTCCCACAATAAACATTTTTTCCTTAACCAAAAATCGGACATGCACGGATATTTGTGCAGCCCGATTATCTTCAACACAAGCTTAACAGCATGCGCCTGCTAAAGTTCGTACTACTCTTTGCCCTGACAATCTTCCTTGTGATTATCGCTAATATGCATCAGCCTTTCGGAGCACCATTACCTCCCATCGGCCACTTGCTAAACCCTTTTTCAGGCTTTTGGCAAAATGCAGAATCGGATCAATCACCTGATAATCTCCAGATTCAAAATCCTTTCCTCCAAGAAGAAGTTGAAGTATTAATGGATGATCGACTCGTGCCGCACATCTTTGCTCAGAATATCTCAGATGCCTATTTTGCTCAAGGCTATGTTACTGCTATGCATCGACTATGGCAAATGGATTTGTCCGTACGGGCTGCCGGAGGACGACTGGCAGAAGTAGTTGGCCCAAGAGCTGCCAAAAGAGACCAGCAACAAAGACGAAAGGGGATGTTAATGGCCGCTCAAAATGCACTGGAATCGTGGAAAAGAAACCCGGAAGAGTTTGCTTTATTGCAGGCTTACGCCAAAGGCGTAAATGCTTACATCAATACCCTCGCCCCGGCCGATTATCCATTGGGTTATAAGCTTATGAATTTCGAACCAGAAGAATGGACGCCACTTCATACCGCTCTTTTCTTTAAGAGTATGGCCGAAACGCTATGTTTCAGAAACTATGATCTCAGAGAAACTAATGCTCGACAATCATTCGGACCTGAGCTATTTGATTACTTATACCCAGAAGTAAATCCCAAACAAATTCCTATCATTCCGTTGGAAACGGCCTTTGATTTTGATACGATCCCTAAAACATCAAAAGAATCTGCTCTACCTGGTAATTTGACACAAGTCATGCCCTACGAATCCCTGCCCATGTCGCCACCGTCGACAGGTAGTAACAATTGGGCGGTGAATGCCTCCAAAACAGCTAACGGGAACCCAATTTTATGTAACGACCCTCACCTGAATCTGACACTGCCATCTATTTGGTTTGAAGTCCAATTGCATACCCCCGATCGTAATGTATATGGTGTATCCTTACCTGGAATTCCAGGGGTGATAATCGGATTTAATGAAAATATAGCATGGGGAATTACTAATGCTGGCCATGATGTGCTGGACTGGTATCGCATTGATTGGACAGATGAAAAGAAGAACGCTTACTACATTGATGGCGAAGTGTATCAGGTAGAAACGCTGGTGGAAGTCATTCGGGTAAGAGGGGAGGAGAGTATACTCGATACTGTGAAATACACCAAATGGGGCCCAGTGGTATACGAAGACCCTACATCTCCTTACCACGACTTGGCTATGCGCTGGGTAGCGCACGATGTACCTGAAGAAAGGCCGTTTTATGAAATATCAACGTTTCTCCAACTCAATGCGGCTAAAAACTATGAAGACTATTCCGAAGCATTGACCGGTTATGATTCTCCAGCACAAAACTTTGTTTTTGCAAGCAAAGATGATGATATCGCTCTGAAAATAAATGGCCGATTACCTATCAAAGCCCAAGGACAAGGCCGCTTTATTCAGGAAGGTAATCGCTCCGCTAATGCGTGGTCTGGGTTTATACCCAAATCTCAGATTCCAGCTGCACTTAATCCAGAGCAGGGGTATTTGGCTTCCGCCAATCAGCGATCTACCGGGCCAGACTATCCTTACTACTATAATGCAGGCTTTGATGATTACCGAGGGCGCTCTATCAATCGCTTATTATCTAAAATGGAGAATATTACAGTCGAAGATATGAAAGCCCTTCAGAATAATAGTTTTAGTATTCTGGCAGAGGAAGGAACCCTGGCTATGCTCAAACTATTGGATAATACCCAACTTACGGAGGAGGAGAAAAAATGGCAACAAGAATTACAAAATTGGGACTATGTATATACTGCTGATAGTCGAGCAGCTGTCGTTTTTGAAGATTGGTATGATCTGGCTTATGAAATGACCTTCGATGAGGTGATCGCATTAGCTGATTCTATGGATATCAAGTATCCGGAAAGCTGGCGATTCATTGAGCTTTTAGAAATGGATACCGCTTCAACGATCTTCGACAATCAGCAAACTACAACCGTAGAAGATGCACAAGATATTGTCACGGCTGCATTCCAAAAAGCACTGACAGAACTGAAAGAAAAACTGCAGGATCCTGCTTACGACTGGGCAAAACACAAAGGTACGCATATTCGACATTTAGCTAATTTACCTGGGTTTTCTTCGGGTGAACTGGATATGGGAGGCCATGCAGAAGCCTTAAATTCAGTGAAAAATGCTCATGGCCCAAGTTGGCGTATGATCGTCGAACTTGGAGCAGAAGTAAAAGCATTGGGCATTTATCCCGGAGGCCAGTCGGGCAATCCAGGTAGCCGATTTTATGACAATATGATTTCAGACTGGTCGAAAGGGGAGTACTATCAACTTCATTTTCTGAAAAAACCAGAATTGGATCAAACCTTATACAAAATAAACTTCCGTAAGTAGTGACCTTGTCGTTTGCTATGTCTTCGAAAAATGAAAGATATGAAACCAATAACATACACTATATTATTAATCGTGGGTGCTTTTTTGCTTCAGCAAATCTTGCCTTGGTGGATTCTTCCGCTTTATGCTGGAGTACTTGCTTTTGTCCTTAAAATCCGTCCTTTGGCTGCCTTCTTGTTGGGCTTGCTTTGCGGGGCGTTGCTATGGGGCGGCATGGCATTTTGGCTTGACCTGCAAAACAATAGTCGTTTGTCGGTGCGCATGGGGGAGCTGTTTGGTGGGCTTTCGCCAAATATGATGATTGTAGCTACAGCTCTACCTGGTGCAGTTTTTGCGGCCCTTGGCGCTTGCACCGGGAGTTTGGGGCGTCAGTATGTAAGCACAGAATAAATCTCATGCTCGTTTCATCTGTCGTTTAAACATATTTATCTGATTTTTTTGTGGAAGTGGCTTGTAACCTATATTATGGTATAAAATATACTACCATATATGTCTGATATGTATAAACTGGCTCGCAAGCGAGCCAAACAAAAAGTCAAATTTTTTAAGCATCTTAAATCTTTCGTCATTATCAATTCTATTTTCCTGACGATTTCTTATCTTGATGGGGACGGATTGGAATGGCTAAATGTTACCTGGATTTGGGGTATCTTTGTACTATTCCATTATTTAAAGGTCTTTGGTGTACCTGGTACAGATGGAGTGTTGAGTAAGCGGTGGGAAGAAGAAATGGAATACCGCGAACTAAAACGCATGGGACTTGACCAGGATGAATACGAAGAGTTGGATTTGCGCGAAAAGCGTAGAGAAAAAGCTGCTCGCTGGAACGAAAACGACCTTGTGTAATCAAATTTGACTTAAACTTATTAGTACTATATGGATCAAGATGCTTATCGCAAAGCTCGAAAAAGAGTAAAGGAAAAAAAAGACTTTTATAGCCACCTGATTTCTTTTGCTGTGATGAGTGTTTTTTTTGTCGCACTCAATTTATTGACTTCTCCCTGGAGTCTCTGGTTCTACTGGCCTATCCTTGGCTGGGGAATTGGTATTTTGTTTCATTACTTTGATGTGTTTGGGGTACCTGGCGTTGGAAGCCTCGATAAAGACTGGGAAGAACGTGCTATCCAAGAAGAATTACGCAAAATGAAAAACGGTATGGGCGAAGATTTGGACGACTATCCGGAAGACGATTTTCTCGATCTTAACGATGTACCTCAACAAAAAGAAGAACAGACTCGCCCTCGAAAAGACTGGGATGAGTCTGACCTGGTCTAATTATCCTTTTTTCGATTCCATTTATATACCGCACCTACATTAAAACGGAGTGATTGCCCAATGTTTTCGCCTGTCAATACATAAGACATGCCTGCAAATGCTCCTAAGCGATCTGTAAATGGATAATAAAATGTACCTCCTGTTTTTAACCAACTCGATCCTTCTCCTCCGGTCACGCTGGTATCCACTCCCGCATTAATGGCATTCATCCACTCTAGCCAGACATCAAAATAAAAATTGGCTGCTCCCATTCCTGCTCTGATTTGCACAGGTATGGAAGACCTTGAAACTGGAATAAACTGAAAGTCTAGTCCGCTTTGAATATGCAAAAAAGTACCATAGTTCCAGTTGTATTGAGCGACAAGGCGTCCTTGAAAAGTAAATGCTTTGATACCAATTGGGGTGTCGGTTTCGGTGGGGTAATCAGAAATGGGGAAAGTTAAGCCAACCGAAGTAATAAAATTCATGTTGCCGTTGGCATATTCGGTCCGTTGGTTGCGGTACTTCAAGGCTAGAGTTGCATCTTGCAAGCCTGCATTTTCCTCATCAATGACAATATAAGGGATGTTGAGAACCAGACTTGATCGAGGCGAAAAGCCATGTTCGATGAATATATTATAAGAGTGGGAACTAACTTGCTGCTCCTGTTTTTCATCTCCAAAAAAATAAAAGTCATAAGATTCCGGAGAATACCCAATTGCGAGGTCGGTTGTGGTCGCTCCAGGCAAAAATCCACTGATTGGACCTTGTGCTAGTGTAAATATCGGAAGCAGAAAGAGCTTAAAAAATAGTAGTTTGCGCATATTCAATTTTTTTGCAAGATAAGAGCTGATTGTTTTGACGACTGTCTCGAACACAACAAATTTTATTCCAAATAAAAAGTTAAAAACCTTGGATATGGGGGCCATATTACAAACAAATCAAACTTATTAGAAGACTGCTTGAATTGAAATCAGAAAATTAGTCTATATTTGAGCCTTCACAAAAATAGAGTAAAAGCCTTGTCAGATAGTTTAGTAATCATCCCTACCTATAATGAGAAAGAGAACATCGTAAAGATGATTCAGACGGTGTTTGCATTGGAAAAGGCTTTCCATATCTTGATCGTTGATGATGGTTCTCCGGACGGCACTGCCGATTTGGTCAAAGAGCAACAACAGCTTTTTCCGGATAGCCTCTTTATTCTTGAGCGCTCGGGCAAACTCGGTCTGGGTACCGCTTATATTGCCGGCTTCAAATGGGGCCTTGCGCGCGAATATGATTTTTTCTTCGAAATGGACGCTGATTTTAGCCATCCTCCCAAAGATTTGGTACGTCTCTATAATGCTTGCGCAAAAGATGGAGCTGATCTTTCTGTTGGTTCTCGTTATGTAAAAGGTGGCCGACTCGAAAATTGGCCTTGGGATCGTATTCTACTTTCTTATGGCGCTTCGCTTTATGTCCGCTTTATTACCTGGATGCCGGTCAATGACCCAACGGCTGGCTTCGTCTGCTTCCGCAGAAAGGTGCTCGAAACGATTGACCTCGATAAGATTCGTTTTGTTGGTTATGCTTTCCAAATCGAAATGAAGTTTGCTACTCGCATGCTGGGGTTCAAAATCAAAGAAATTCCAATTACATTCACCGATCGGGTAGAGGGTACTTCCAAAATGTCTAGCAATATCATTAAGGAGGCTGTCGTCGGGGTTATTCAAATGCGTCTAAGAAGTTTCACTTCTTCCTATGCCGTAACGGCTTAGTTAATTGCTTCCCTTATTTTCTGGGTTCATTTCATTTGTCTTCTCTCTATTTGGCGGACAGGTTCGGTAAATGTACCTCTTGTTTAGGTCTGCTTTAATGGTCTTATTCAAGCTTGCCTGCTATTTAAGCTCTAGCTAAGGATAGATTTTCAAGCGTATTTCCTTACTTACTCTCCTTTATTTTCTTCAAAAATGCAGTTCGGGTGGTAAAAAGTGGTAAAAAAAATCCTAAAAATCCTTCTAAAACCATATTTAAAACAATTTTTTTATTAAATTTAAAAATAAATATAAATTGTTTTTATCAAATAGTGTATAGAGTGTAACTAATTTGTTTTAAGTACTTGTAGCTCGCCAAAAAGGGTGGTAAAAAGTGGAAAAAAAGGTGGGAAAAAGTGGTAAAGTGTGTCAAAATGTAATACATTTGAATAGAATTATTA
>JALEHC010000166.1 GCA_022763215.1 Saprospiraceae bacterium | reverse complement strand
TTAACCATAAATTTTGTCCAGAAACGAATACATCGGTCTGTCGTAAACCAGGGATGATTCCCTCCGGAATTTGATAAGAAAGACTTACGTAAGATAAACGCAGAAAGCTACCATCCTCTACCATACGATCGGTAAAGTCTCCGTTGTTTCTATAGTCTACTCTCGGGTAAGCAGCATTTGGATTGTCTTCTCGCCATGCCTCCAGGTAAGCTTCTGTACGAACATTATTGGCACTTCCGTCCAGGTTATTTTCACGCGCCAGATTACCATTGGCAATCTCATTGCCATGAACTCCATTGAAGAATAAATCTAATGTAAAGCGGCTATAATTGACTGTACTTCCAAAGCCATAGAAAAAGTCAGGGTTTGGATCACCGATAATCGTCAAATCGAGATCGGTAATATTGCCATCGCCATTCTGATCGATATATAGTACATCACCCAATTGTGGAGCAACGCCTTGTACAGAAGGCGCTTGCTCCAACCTTGCCTGATCATTAATAATTCCATTGGTTTGATAGCCCCAAAACTGTGCTACCGGTTGGCCTTCGATAAATATATTTGCGGGCACTTTGAAGAAAGAACCTCCAGAAATCGTGCTTCCAAGAAATGCACTATATGTATTGACGCCAAACTGTGAAAGCGGTAAGCCCAGATTGGTTATTTCGTTTCTGTTGAAGGAGATATTTCCTCTTACACTCCATTTGAGTTGATCGCCTTGAAGAATATTTGCCGAAAGGCTAAACTCCAGACCCCGATTGACCAAATCGCCCTGATTGACTGTAAAGGTTGTAAATCCGGCTGAAGGGCCAATGTTGAGTTGCTGAAGCAAATCATACGTCTTTTTGTAATATGCTTCAACCGAACCAACGAAGCGATCGTTATACAACCCCCAATCAAATCCGATATTCACTTGACTAGTTGTTTCCCAAATTAAATCTGGATTCGCAAGATTGGTTGGTACAATGGAGGTTAGTCCATTGCCTGCTGCATCAGAAAGCAGATTAGCAGTAGGGCCAAAACGGGTGAGTGTCTGATAAGGCCGGATGGCCTGACTTCCGGTTAGTCCCCATCCGATACGAAGCTTTGCTTCGCTCATGATGTTTTGGTCTTTCATGAAAGATTCATTGATCATGCGCCATGCAACTGCAAGTGCCGGAAAGAACGAAAAGCGGTTTGCTTTAGAAAACTTGCTTGTACCATCACTACGGAAAGACGCTGTTAGAAGGTAGCGATTTTTATAGCTATAATTGACCCGCCCCAGAAAAGACAGCAGTGATTCTTCGCGAATATCGTATAATAAAGGCTGGAATACCTGGCCAAAAGAAATACCATCGTATCGTAAATCCTTATTACTAAAATCAGAAGCAGAAAAAGAAGACTGTTCAATAGAGGTCGCATCATAAACAACACCGACTGTACCATTAATTCGATTTCCTTTTCCAAATTTAGTTCTAAACATCAGGGTGTTGTCGATATTATAGCGGAAGCGATCCAAATTGCTGATCCCTGCTTCGCCATTAGCCTGAGCACCCCGAAAAATACTAGTGCCATACCACAACTGACGTTGCTTTTGACGATAGTCTGCCCCTACTTGAAAACGATAGGTGAATACATCTGAAATTTCGTAATCAAGTTTTATGGATGCCAGCGTACGCAACTCCTGAGAGTCATCGTCATAATCTTCCAACCATGCCCGAGGGCCATCTACTACCTGATCAATATCGGTGATGACATTATTTTCAGAATAATCCAGGAGAGGTGCACCAAGTATAATTTGTCGAGTAACACTATTATTGGCAGCACCAATGGCCTCCGTTCCTTTGCTTGCTCTATTGTAAATATAGGCACCAGAAATACGAGTATCTAGACGAAGTTTTGAGCTTAGCTCTTGTGAATAATTCACCAACAAATCAGCCATAGTTGCCTGAGTAGTTGGTATTACGCCTCGATTGGTCAGGTACCCACCTGCTATGTAGTATTTGGATTCTCGGGAACCACCTCGAACAGATACTCTATGGTTTTGACTAACTGAAGTTTCAAAAACATCATCAAACCAGTTTACGCCTTGTAGACGAGGAATGGAGTCCGCATTTGCCAACATAAATTCTTCGTTTTGTGTAAACAGTGCAATCGAACCATCTTCATAGCGATAAAAATCAGGTTGAAAGCCGAGCACCGCCCGCTGCTCATTTTGGTAGTCTACATATTGCTGTGTATTTAGCATTTCGTAGAGGCGAGTTGCTTGTCCCACTCTCGTGTAATGGTTGTATTGAAAAACAGGTTTGGAAGCGATCCCTTTTTTGGTCGTGATCAGAATTACCCCATTGGCACCCCGTGAACCATAAATAGCGGTTGCAGAAGCATCTTTCAAAATTTCGATACTTTCGATGTCTTGTGGATTAATGCCCGTAAGACCATTTTGTGGCGATAGATAAGAATTACCCCCAGATAAAGGGTCGGCTACGTCTTCCGTTCCGGAATTCACAATAATCCCATCTACAACATATAGTGGCTCATTGTCGCCTCTCAGGCTATTAGCACCACGGATGCGAATAGAAGTCGGACTTGCCGGATCACCACCGTTGGACTTGACATACACTCCGGTGGCACGCCCTTGCAGGTAGCCTTGAAAATCACCAAACTGAGAAACTTCTCCCAACTCGGGGTCCAGGGTTTCGATGGCTCCGGTCACATCTCTTTTTTGGACACTACCATAACCAATCACGACAACCTTATCCAGAACTTTCACATCAGATTCGAGGGTTACATTGATTTGAGTCTGGTTGCGAACCATGACTTCCTTAGTTTTAAAACCAATGTACCGAAAGGTAAGAACAGATTTTTTGGAAGGTACCGTGATGGTATAACTTCCGTTAAAATCAGCAGCAGTTCCCTCATTCGTACCTTTAAGTAGTATGGTCACGCCGGGAAGTGGTTCACCTGCTTTATCTTTTATAACACCTGACACTTCAATTTGAGCAAAAATGCTCATTAAGGGCAGGCAACCAAACAACGCAATTAGAGTAATTTTTAAGTTCATTTTTCTTTTAACTTTTAAGCCCATGCTAAGCTAAAACCATATATCTTCTTTATGGTCTTATTTGCATCACAATAGGTTCATAAATCGTCAAGACACTAACAATCTGATAGTTAGCGAACCCTTTTAAACAGCTCCGTTGTTTGATTCCAAGCTTTTGAGGTAGTCACTTGGCGACATGCCAAAGTTCTTTTTAAAGGCAGTACTAAAATATTTTGGATTGGTAAACCCACTTTGGTAAGCAACCGACTTGATAGGAATATCCCGTTCTCTGAGTAACTTTCGGGCATACCGTAGTCGGATATGAATGATGAAATCCTGAGGAGAAAGATCGACGAGGTTTTTTAATTTCATGTACAAGGAAGTTCGGCTCATGCCGACATGTTTGCACAAATCATGTACCGAAAAGCGCTCATTTTTCAACTGTTCGATGACAAAACTTTCCAGTTTACTAATGAAATCAGCATCTCGCTTATTGCGAAATTTTTCAGCATTTTCTACTTCGACTTCGTGGAGGTATTTCTTTCGCAGCTTAACTTGCCAAGTCAGCGTATTGGTCATTTTGGCTAAGAGCAGATCGAGATCAATCGGCTTTTCCATGTATTCAGTAATCCCGTTTTCGATACTTTCCAGTTTCTGAACAGAATTATTCAGTACGGTTAGCATAAAAATGGGGATGTG
>JALEHC010000165.1 GCA_022763215.1 Saprospiraceae bacterium | reverse complement strand
TGGAATCCGGTCGTTCAAATCAATGAGTCTGCAACTTATAGTGTAACCATAACTGATCCGGCCACAGGCTGTAGTCTGGAAGCCGAAGTCGTACTCGAACCGATCTTTGATGCGAATCTCGAGCTTTCAGTAGAAGGCGATTTATTCTGTGAGTTGGCAACGTATACGATTACAGCTACAACTGATGTTACGGCACCTGTACAATGGTATGCTGATGAAGCTTTGACAATTTTGCTTGCCGAAGGCAGTACCTACGAGATTACGCTGGAAGGTGGTAGCAATACGATTTGGGCAGTAGCCGGACAAGGCACGGGCTGTGAGTCTGTGGAGAGCATCACGATAGAAGCCAATCCATTCGAGCCGGGCATATTAGGCGATACCACCATACAAGTATGTGCCGGACTTGAAATAGGAATCAATCCAAATGGTAACCCGGACTATACGTATGAATGGTCACCAGAAGATGGCCTTGACCTGACTGAGCCTTGGAATCCAGTGGTACAAATTGAAAATCCAGCAACTTATAATGTAACCATAACTGATCCGGCCACAGGCTGTAGTCTGGAAGCAGAAGTTGTACTCGAGCCCATCTTTGATGCCAATTTAGAATTAATGGCAGAAGATGTGCTGGCTTGTGAGCTCGGTACTGTAACCATCACTGCAACGACTGATGTTACAGCTCCTGTACAATGGTATGCAGACGAAGACTTGACTATATTCCTCGCCGAAGGGGATACCTACGAACTCCTTTTAGAAGCAGGAGAGAATACCATTTTCGCGACAGCGGGGGCAGGAACCGGTTGTGCTGATACTGCGAGTATAACCATAGAAGCAGAAATATTTGAACCCGGAATAGAAGGCGATACGACCATATTTGTTTGTGCTGGTTTTGAGACACCAATCAATCCAAATGGCAACCCAAATTATGACTATGAATGGGTGCCTGATGATAATCTAGATCTTACGGAGCCTTGGAATCCAACCATCACTACTTTTGAAAATGATACTATTCAGATGACAGCTACTGATCCGGTAACTGGTTGTACCCTAATGGCTACAGTGATTGTTATTCCGGTTGAAGATGCTGGCCTGGAAGTAATGCCTGGCGATACCTCGGTTTGTTTTATCGGGCCGTTTGAACTGAGTGCAAGTACAAGTGTACCAACGTCTATTAATTGGTATACGGATGACTTTAATACCTTCCTTGGAGTGGGGAATGATATTACCGTTGACCTACAAGAAGGGGAAAATATTATCTGTGCGATTGCAGGAGAGGGAACGGGCTGTGCTGATACGGTATGTGTAAGCATACAAGCAACCGATTTCCAAACTGGCCTCAGCGATGTGCCTTTTAGTGTTTGCTCAGATACACCGACGCCAATCAATCCAGATGGTAATCCGGCTTATACCTACGAATGGTCACCAGAAGATGGTCTTGACCTGACCGAGCCTTGGAATCCAGTTATTTCCACGGAAGTGGCGCAAACTTACCAAGTAACGGTTACGGATCCTATGAGTGGTTGTTCGACAGAAGATAGCTTAAGCGTGATTGTGTTTTTGCCTGCGATTACGCTTGAAACAGAAGGAGATACTACCCTTTGTGCACAAGAAGAAATACCGCTTACCGCAAATGTAGATGGAACCGGTGTAGAAGTAATATGGTACGATAATCCGAATTTAGATGCGGATCCGATTGGAACTGGCGAGATGATCAACGTAATTCCAGATGTAGGCGCTACAATTTTTGTAGCAGTGGCCACTGATTTGAATGGTTGTCAGGATACCAGTTGGGTACATGTAGACGTCATCTTGGTAGAACCAAATCTGACTTCTCCAATTTCAACTTGTGAAGGAGAACCAACTCCGCTGAATCCAAATGGTAATCCAAATTTGATCTATAGTTGGGAACCAGCTAGTTTGCTGGATGATCCGAATGCGGTTAACCCAACTACTGTTTTGATGAAGGATACCATATTTGATGTTACTATTACTGACTCAACTGGATTCTGTATTTTAGAAGATTCGGTAGAGGTAATGGTACTGCCCGATATTGATGTCATGGCAGCTACCGATACGACTATTTGTGAAGTTGGTGGAGAAGTGTTACTCGAAGCAATGGGGAGTAACGGAAATGTTGATTATGCTTGGTATGACAATCCGGAATTAGATGGAACACCATTTAGTACAGACCCACAAGTAACTGTTACACCTGATGAATCAACCATCTATTATGTACTGGCTTCCTATGGCGGAGCCTGTGGAGATATTGATTCGGTAATAGTAATTGTTGAACCGATTGATGCGGTTATTACTTCACCAGTAACCGTTTGTGAGCCATTAGATACATATGAACTCGCAGTAACTAATCTCAATCCAGACCAAGAACTAACTTTTGAATGGTCACCTGCAAATGCTATTATTTCTGACCCTACTGCTGCTATGGTAGTTGTAGATCCGAATGAGGCTACTGATTTTGAAGTTATTGTTACCAATGAAGAAGGTTGTTCGGAAGTATTTAGTACTTCCATTACAATCATTGAATTAGAATTGGAGGTAGATGTATTAGCTGATCCAGAAGAAATTTTGCAAGGCGAATCATCAACACTTTCTGTCGTTGGTTGTGATAATTGTACTTACTTCTGGGAAGGTCCCGGAACAATTAGCGATCCGACAAGCCAAAATCCGACGGTAACACCTGATGAAGCAGGTACTCTTATTTATACAGTGACCGTCAATAATGGCCCTTGTTCTGCGGTGCTAGATGTGGAATTGGTGGTTCGAGAGGCTGGATGTGATGAGCGATATGTATTTTTGCCAGATGCTTTTACACCTAATAATGATGGAGTAAATGATATATTATATCTGAGAAGTAATAGTGTAGTGGAAATGTACTTGGTGATTTACAATCGCTGGGGACAGAAAATGTTTGAAACAAGAGATCAAACTATCGGGTGGGATGGTACCTTCCAAGGCGAAGAACTACCACCTGATGTTTACGGATATTATCTCGAATATATATGTGTAGGCGAAACAGAAGCTCGCAGTTATCACGGAAATGTTTCGATTTTGAAGTAATGCAAAACGGAATTTTTCCGAAATAATAATTTACCAAATCAGGTTTGTCGATTTCTAAAATTGGCAAACCTGATTTTTTTTGTGCTTCAAGGGTAACAAAATAGGGGGCTTTGGGCATTAAGTAGTACAAACGATCCAATCAGGGAGCTTTGGTCTAGTTTTTGCCCGTTTTGGTATGGACAGATTAAAATAGGCCAAGGTTTCTAATGAAACCGAAAACCAAAAAAACAATGAAAAGAGCTATCGCGCTTGCGTTGCTTTTGTGTGTTGCCCTTGTAATCAAAGCACAGCAACGTGCAGAAATCGAATTTACGGCATTGACCGAATCTCCTACTTGGGAGACGGCAATTTTGGAAGTACCTCTCGTTGAAGTCAAGCCTTTCCTCGCTTATTCCGTAAGCTGGAGAGGGCAGGCTGATCAACTCCGCATTCGTTTCTCATATAATGGTATCCATTGGAGTAGCTGGACCAAAGTAGGCCAGGACAAACACTCAGATGGCTCCGGCCTTAAAGTAACACCACTTGGTTTTGCTGAAAAGGACGTTGCCTTTTTCCAGATTGGTGCAGACGCACCAGCGACTGATGTTGTCTTACACCTTTACAATCCGGGAGCTACCGATGAAATGGAGTCCGTTTCAACTTCTCCGGCTTCTGAGCCATCTACCATCGTAACGAACAGATCGTGTCCTTGCGAATTACCTGAGTTTTCTAAAAGAGAAGACTGGTGCCCAAGTGGCGATTGCCCAGAGCATGAAGACCCTGCATTTACGCAGGTTACTCACATGATTGTGCATCATTCTGCTGGCTCAAATGTGAGTGATGATTGGGCGGCAGTGGTTAGATCCATTTGGGATTTTCATGTCAATACCAGAGGCTGGTCAGATATTGGCTACAATTGGTTAATTGATCCAAACGGAGTAGTTTATCAAGGCCGTGGAAATGATTGGATTGGTGCTCATTTTTGCAGTGCAAATACGAATACAATGGGCGTTTGTGTCATGGGCAATTTTACGACAGTAGAGCCTACGGACGAAGCTCGAAATAGCCTTAAAGAACTGCTCGCTTGGAAAAGCTGCGAATCTGATATTGATCCAGAAGGCGTTAGTTATCACCCTTCTACCGATATGAATTTGAATAATATTTCTGGTCATAGAGAAGGATGTGCTACGGCTTGTCCAGGTGATGCATTCTTTCCTAAAATGGGCGAAGTTCGAACAGAAGTGGCGGATCATATCGCCAATAATTGTCAGGTGACGGAAGTAGAAGTAGCAGAAGGAGAGTTTGCAAAAGTGAAGTATTATCCTAATCCAACAGACGGCGAGGTAAAGGTAGAATTACCGGCCTCTTTTGCAGGAATGCGACTGGAACTTATACATCTTTCTTCCAAACAAATTCATAAAGCAGCTCAATTAGCACCTATTCATACTGATCAAACGTACACGCTTGATTTGTCTACTTTCCCTTCTGGAATCTATCTGATTCGATTAGAGGGGAAGGGGAAAGATGCCGTCTTTAAATTAGTTAAAAACTAAAATTAAAATATATACAAAGGTTATCTACATAAAAATTTTAGCATTAAAACGGAATTATTCCGTTTTTCAAGAAGCTGGATAGGGTTTGCTGCAAAGCACTTGTCCAGCTTTTTTTTGCTAAAATTTGTCATTCAGATTGCCAATTTCATTTTTTGTTGCCCCAATAGGTACTTCAAATGCGAATTCAATGATTTTGTCATTTTCTGGGGTTTTAGAACTTAAGTTTTAAACCTTTTGAATTATAAAGTGTCAAAACAATAAATGAAGTTCTTAAAACGATTTAGTATAGAGAGTGAAAAACCTTAAGTTGCTCACTTCTCGAAATACCCGGAAAAAGCTGGGTATTTCTTCAATAAGGTTTTAGTTTTCATAGCTTTATATTTTATGGTAGCCCTGTTTTCGAACAGGGCTTTTTGTTAGAGTACTGTTAATCCTTACCATAAATGAGGATGCAATAACCAAAAATTACTTAGCTTTGTTTCACGCTTTTGATATTATACGCTTAAGTCAATTCAATAACGCTCCTTCTAATAAAATTCCAGTTAAAACGGAATGATTAGTCTCATCATCAAACCGAACAATAGATTACTTTAAGTTTTTTTTATGATAAGCTGCTGTTACTTTTTTATAGTTCATCAGTCTTATTTATACCTCAAACCAATTTTTTAAATTAAACAATTAACTATTATGCAAAAGTTTCTTTTGAATTTTGCAGTTATTGCACTCGCTCTTTCTACTGCATTCCTAACTAGCTGTACGGACGATGAAGATCCGATGGGTGGAACCAATGACTTGCCACCTTTAGTACGCTTTGAAACAGAAGCTGGTTTCTTGAGCGGAGATGCAGACTTGATCGTTGGCGAATCTTTCAGTGTAAAGGTTAATGCTCAGATTGGCGATGCTCAATTGAAAACAATTTCTGTCGCTCAGGATGGTTCAACTTCCGCATTGAATGGCCGTCTTTCTATTATCAAGCCGGATGGTGGCACCGATACTAATAACCCACTCTTGATCATTGGTACGGCTAAAGATGGAGCTACTTACGAAATTACAATCGCTCCGGATGGTACCGAAGAAGTAGGTACAACCAGAACTTATACGTTTACAGTAGCTGACGAAAATGATCTGACTGATGAAGTTAGCCTTATCATCACTTCTGTAGCGCCTCCGGGAACTCCTCTTGACGAAACCTTGACGGGTGTATTGCTTAACCAAGCTGGCCCAACGGGTACGGGTGGACTTGACCTAGATAACGGTAATGGTACGGGGTCTTCTGATGCAGATGCTGAAATCCGTGACTTGGGTATCGACTGTACAATCAACCCGGATAATGCTGAAAACTGGCGTGCACAGTTCGGTACAATCAATGGTGCTGATATGGTTCGCGTTGATAAATCACAGCTTGAAAACTTCGAATTTGCAACGGTAGATACCAAAGAAGCAATCGAAGAGGCATACAATACTGGTACTGGTCTTAGCAACGGTGTAAGCCAAGATCCAAGTTGTAACGAAACTACAGTAACTGATGTAACAGGTACAGTTGCTGTTGATGATTTGTTTGTAGTATTTGCAAACAGCACTTACTACTTGATCAAAGTAGACGCAATTAACGCAATTGGTGGCTCAAATGGAGATAACATCGAATTCTCTATCAAGTACTAATTCGCTGTTTTTATAGCAAGAATACAAGAGGCATGGCTGGTTTCCGGCTGTGCCTTTTGTTTTATATATCTTTTAGTCTCCTCCTTTTCTTTCCAAACACCAACTATTTTTATTTTTGCACATCCAGAGTCTAAAATCTAGAATCGATGAAATATTTGTTCCTGGCGTTTTTCTTTTCTTTTCTTTGTGTCACCACTTCCTTCGCTCAGTGCGAAATCGCCTACGATTATCTCGATGACTTCGACAGTACCCGCGTCGTTACTTCTCAGTCTATCAGTATTGGTTATCTCATCCCCAGCAAATTTGAAACTGTAGAAGGTGCGAAAATGGTAGAAGAAGCTAAAATGCTGTTCGGGTTTACACGTGAAGAAAAAGCAAGCACGTTTTTTATTACACTCGTTACGCAGGAGCGCGAAGTTTTTACCATCAAGGAAGGGCATAATGTGTTGCTTAAACTCGTTACCGAAGGCGTAGAGCAGGTCGTTGGCCTGTACAACAATCCGGTAACACGAGGGGAGTTCGATCCGCAAACTAATTTGCGTAAATACCACCACACTTGTCTCGTTCCGCTCGATATTTTCTACCGCCTGGCCAATGCCAATATCGAAAAAATCCGTATCAAGTACGAAGGATTCAAAAAGACGATTACTTTACTGCCCGAACAACAGCAGGCCATTAAAGATGCTGTTCGCTGCATCGGCAAAGCCGCTGAAATGTATCCAGTTCGCCCATAATTTTTTGATTTGGGGGTTGCGCTTATCCGGCTTCCTTTCAGGCAGCCGGACAAGTGCCGGGCTATCCGCTCTTATACCCCAGCCAACATGTTTACCTACTTTCCGCTGGGGTATACCGCTTCTATCCCTAACCCGGCCACCCACTTACCTCTTTCTTTTATCATTCCATACGATCTCTTTGTCGATTATATGAATTGATTGATATAAGGTACTCTGCATTCATTAGTACTATGTGTTGCATAGTACTATATGTTTTTATAGATTTGTCATATGAAGAAAAACGAATTGGACAAGGTGGGCAGACAGATGCGGCGAGGCGTGTTGGAAATGTGCGTACTTTCCATCATCTCAGAAGGGGAGATATATCCGTCGGATATACTCGACAAACTCAAAGCAACTGATCTGCTGGTAAAAGAAGGAACCTTGTACCCATTACTAACCCGACTAAAAAATGCAGGCCTTTTGACTTATACCTGGCGGGAAAGCTCCAAAGGCCCCCCGCGCAAGTATTACGCTATTACGGAGGAAGGAACTTTATTTCTGAATGGCCTTTTCAATAATTGGAATAAACTGGTAAATGCTGTTCAAAATACCACTAAAAATCTGACAATCAATGAATAAAGTGCTAAATATTAACTTGGGAGGCCTGCCCTTTACCATCGACGATGATGCCTACAATCATCTTCATCGGTACCTCAAAACAATTGACCGACATTTTCAGGACTCCGAAGGACACGAAGAAATCATCACGGATATAGAAGCTCGAATCGCTGAATTATTTCAGGAAAGATTAGGAAATCGCCCGATTGTAACTTTAAAAGATGTGCAAGAAGCTATCCTCGTCATGGGAACGCCAGAGGAATTTGGTGCTGAAACCATGGACGAGGAACCAGTTTCTGCTCACGAGGAAACACATTCTTCTCGATTCCAAATAAAAACGGGT
The DNA here is from genome assembly GCA_022763215.1 of Saprospiraceae bacterium. Taxonomy (GTDB): domain Bacteria; phylum Bacteroidota; class Bacteroidia; order Chitinophagales; family Saprospiraceae; genus JALEHC01. Next base: position 5,295 of record JALEHC010000165.1, on the reverse strand, counting down.
AAACGCTTATTTCGAAACCCAGAAGAAGAGGTCGCTGGTGGCGTATGTTCTGGTATCGCTGCTTACTTTGGTATCCAAGACCCGATCTGGGTACGTTTGGCCTTTATCATTTTTACGATTGTGTCTGGGGGCGTTGGTGTACCGGTTTATATTATACTTTGGGCTGTTTTGCCAAAAGCAGAAACGGCTGGTGACCGACTCGCTATGCGAGGAGAGCCTATTAATGTTTCCAATATTGTAAAAATCATTGAAGAAGAAGTAGAACATATTTCTTCCAAAGTGACCGAATTGGGCGAAGAACTAGGCAGTAAAAAAAAAACAAAGAAACGAAAGAAACAGGAAAAAGCGTCCTCCGAGAAGGACTGGTACTGCTAGGCAACCTCATCCGAACGCTTGTTAAGTTTGTACTGAATGTCTGGAAGCCGGTACTGATGACGGTTGGCATTGTGTTGATTCTAGCATTTGCAACCTTATGGCTGGGGTCACTGGTAGGTATTTTTTATAGCTTTCCTTTCTTTGATTATATTTTACCCGATCAATCCTTTCTGAGTATCCTTGGGGTATTTAATCTGGTATTTATCATTGGTATTCCCATTTTGAGTATCATTTTGTTGATCGTGCGCCTTGTTTTTGGAAAACGTATGAGCTCCTTCTGGCGTACGGGCATGATGTTATTTCTTTCCCTCAATATTGTTAGCCTTGTATTTATTGGAACAACAATTCTTCAGCAGTTTTCCAACGGAGATTCGACTACAGAAACCGTTAACTTGGAACTTAATCAGGAAAAACCGATGCAATTAGCATTAGCAGATGACCGATACGAACATGTGCTGTTTCAGATGGGAAGAGGTGTCAAGTTTTCAGAGGAAGCATTGGTTTGTAGTCAAATTGTACTCGATATTTTGCCTTCACCGACTGATGAAGTGTTTTACGAAAAAGAGTTGTTTGCCAGAGGGCATACGCTTGACGAAGCCGGGAGACTCGCTCGCCGGATAGATTACCCGCTGCAATGGGATGAAAATGAACTGACTTTGCCCCCCAATTTTATTATTCCAAACGGAGAAAAATTCAGGGATCAGAAAGTATATCTGAATATTTATTTGCCGAAAGGCCAAACCATAGAATTTGACGAAAGTCTGAAACCCTTTGCCTGGCATGTCCATTGGAAAAGACACATACCATTTTGGAATGAGTATGGCAAAATATGGAGCATGACAGAGAAGGGACTTCGCTGCCAAAATTGTGACGAAAATGAATCGTTCGAAGAATCAACAGTTGTAATACCGGATACAACAACAATTCCCAGAGACAGTCTTTAACTGTCTTTGGTGGCAACCGGGTGGTCTTTGCAGAGCAAGCCGAAAGCGAAGTCCTCAAGCAGTTTTTCCACTGGCGTTAAATCGTAATCCGGGCCATTCAGGGAAACATCCGTCAGCGACGGAAGGTGCAAAGCGAAGTAAATATGGTTGTTGGCCATTTCGAGTATGGTGCTCGCTAAGGCACGCGGATAAGCGTAAGTTGGGTTGAGCTCCGTAATGATATCGGCAATTTTTTTATTGAGTGCCTTGTAGGTCAGGAAAAAACCATATTCATTTTCCTGATCTACTTGTTTGGTATGGTAAGCTTTAGAGGCTTCTGCCATAACAATTCGGTGAAGGACGTCTTCATCCACAAATTCGATAGAAGTATTGCGGCGACTAGTATCAACGATAGCCGAAATAGCGATTTTGAGTTTCCGTTTCGGGTCGGAGATATTCATCGTATTATAATCGATGCGGAAGCGCATCCATTCCCAGTACCAGCAAAGCAGATATAGGAGGAGTAAGTGCTTATTTTCGAAATAGCGATAAATGGAAGCTTCGGTAGAGCCAATTTCGTCAGCAAGTTTTTTGAAGGTAAAACTTTCGAAGCCGATCTTATCAATTAGCAAGATGCCATGTTGAATAATTTTTCTACCTAACTTGGTGTCCTGAGGATCCCGCAGATAAAGCTTTTCGTTTAGTTTTATTTGAATGCTAATCGACATACTGACTATCTTTTCCCTTTTGTATTTAATCTAACTTACTAATGAAAGTATTATCAATTGTTTATCCTATACTTTAACAAAAGTAAATAAAATTTAGAAGTTTTACTTCTATTCCGTAAAGATCGGCTGTCAGAAATTATCAATCTAATATCTTTATAAGCAAAGAAATAAGCTCTCAGTGGTAGTATTCAACTCCTTAGCAAAGAGGAGAAATCTTGCTTCCTACAATCGTTCAATGTTTTATTCCTGTTCTTTGCTTTCAGTGGCTACAACCTCTAATTTAGTTCCCATGTAAACCAGTTTGAAGTTTTTACCTTCTGGCAATTCCAGTGTGCTAAGGTCTTTAGGCAGCATTTGAATACGGCTATCATCATCTTGTGTAATGAATAGCGGCACTCTATTGTTTACAGCATGGATATTGCTGATCAATTGCATTAGGTTCTCCTCTGATTCAAAGGCGATTTCATGTAGGGTTTCTGATTCTCGAATGGCGGCCGTCATGATAATGAAATCAGCAGAGTAGGATATTATACCATGATCAGGTTGGCTTTGGACGGGTTCTTGTAATTCTTCCGGGGTAATCAATCGGAAGGAACCATTTTCACCAAAGATTTTTCGATATTTTTTAAGTGCATAATTGTTTACATCGGTACTACTGGTCATGGCAATGAGATAGCCCATGTCTAAGAGTTCCAGTTTATCGTCGATATCATCATTGTAAATATTAATGAGCATGGCTTCGACGCCTGTTTCTCTAACTTTTTCTACGCTCTTTTCGTTATTGTCAATGATAACAACATGTCGACCTTTTTCATTGTGCAAATAAGAGGCAACTGCTCTGGAAGCAGAATTGGCACCTACAATAAGAATCCCCTCAGAGGCATCAAGGGTAACACCTAATAATTTGGAAACAGCACGAGCAGTAGTTGCATTCAGTAGTACCGTGCCTAGTACAATCATAAACACAAGAGGGGTGATATACTCTGCTCCTGTAACACCATCATTTACCAGAGTGATGCCAAACAAGGATGCGATTCCTGCCGCTACAATACCACGTGGCCCTACCCAAGAAATGAATAGTTTTTCATTAAAGGTCAGCTCTGATCCATTGGTACTGATAAAGACGCCTAACGGGCGGAGAATTAGGATAACAACGCCAAATAAAGCTAAAGATCGCCAATCTCTAAAAACAATTGCGAGTTCATCCATGTCAATATTGGCGGCTAAGAGGATAAACAAAATGGAGATCAGTAAAACGCTCAGTGATTCTTTGAAATAGAGAATTTCTTTGAGCCTGGGCACATCGAGATTACCCAAAACCATACCCATCACTACAACTGATAGAAGCCCCGATTCGTGTTCCATGGAGTCTGAAAAGACAAAGACCCCCAACACGAAAGCTAATGTGAAAACATTCAACAAATAATGTGGAATAAGCTCGTATCGCAATAATTGGTATAATGCATAAGCCGCTGAGGCCCCCAAGGCCATTCCGATAAGGATGATCTTAAAGAAAGAAATTAAAGCGTGGGAGGTGAAATTCATGCCTCCTCCAGCAGATCGAATAAACTCAAATACCAATACAGCTACCAAAGCTCCGATTGGATCGATAAGAATACCTTCCCATTTGAGGACGGTGGCTACATTTCGGTTAAGAGGTACATTCTGAAGAATGGGGGCGATAACGGTTGGGCCGGTAACGATAATCAGTCCGGCAAACAAAAAGGAAATTTGCCAGCTCAGTTCCATAATGAAATGAGCAGCCAAACCTGCACCAATAAAGGTTGTAATAGAACCAATCGTAATCAGTTTAACGATAACAGAACCTACATTGGTAATTTCACGTCGTTTGAGCGTAAGACCTCCTTCGAATAGGATAATACCTATGGCAAGAGATACAAATGAGAACAAGTATTTATCCGGAAATATTCCATCTTGGCCTTCTTTATAGATGGGCTCAAGTAGCTTGGCGCCATCTGCCGTCCATAAGGTAGAAAGTGGTCCAACTAATAGTCCAATCAAAATAAGAGGCAAGATGGCAGGGATGCGAATTTTCCATGCCAACCATTGCGCAACTATGCCTAAAATAATAATTCCTGCTAATTCGGTCATGCGGTCTTATTAATAGTTGATGTGGATTGAGGGTCAAGTCTTGTTTATCAGACGATAACATTAAAACGCCCTATACCGTATATTCGGTTCAAGCGTTTGCGAAAATAGCATAAAATTTGCTGAAACCGAGCCTTTTCCTTATTCTGCGGCTGAAAATTTTGTCAGATTTGGCGTAAGCCGAAAAAAAGACCGTAAATTTGATTTTTCAATTTTAAGTGACGGATCAAAATTATGGATAAGTGAAATTTGTCAGCATAAAATGATTGAACTAATTGATGATAAGATCATTAGGAGATTATTTTGTGCTGACCCTATAAAATTTCACTTGTTCATAATTCCGTCTAACTACTTAGGTGGTTTACCAGAAAAGTAGAAACCTAAGGATAACAAAAATCAGGTAAAAGCGCAATCCTATTATAGATGAGTTTTGTAGAAGAACTGAATAGAAGAAGGACTTTTGGAATTGTTAGTCACCCAGATGCTGGTAAGACTACCCTTACCGAAAAACTACTGTTGTTTGGTGGTGCTATACAGGTAGCCGGAGCCGTCAAATCAAATAAAATCAAGAAAAGTGCTACTTCTGATTTTATGGAAATTGAGCGGCAACGTGGTATCTCTGTTGCTACTTCGGTAATGGCTTTCGAATACAAAGGTATTAAAGTAAATATTCTGGATACACCGGGTCACCAAGACTTTGCGGAGGATACATTTCGAACGCTGACGGCAGTCGATAGTGTGATTGTTGTAATTGATGTCGCAAAAGGGGTGGAGACGCAGACTGAAAAGCTGGTGAAGGTTTGTCGAATGCGCAAAACGCCGATCATTGTCTTTATCAACAAACTTGACCGAGAAGGTAAAGATGGGTTTGACCTGCTGGATGAGATCGAAGAAAAGCTGGGCCTAAATGTGCGACCAATGAGTTGGCCGGTAGGTATGGGCCAGCGTTTTCAAGGGGTGTACAGTATGTATGAGCAAAAGCTGGTACTATTTAGGCCACACAGTAAGCAAGAAGGAGAAGATACAATTGAGATTACGGATTTGGATACGCCACAACTGGATGAACTGGTTGGTGAAGCGGCAGCAGAGGAATTGCGGGAAGAAGTGACAATGATAGAAGAAGTGTATCCTGCTTTTGAAAAAGAAAATTACTTGAATGG
>JALEHC010000164.1 GCA_022763215.1 Saprospiraceae bacterium | reverse complement strand
TACTTTATTGTTCATATTACATGTGTTTTACCTCATCCGGCAGATTGTAAAAAGTCGGATGGCGATAGGCTTTATCTTTTGCAGGCTCGAACATCTCTCCATTTTCATCCGGATTAGAAGCAGAGATATACTTTGACTCTACTACCCAGATGCTTACGCCCTCTTGGCGTCTGGTGTACACATCGCGTGCATTTTCCATCGCCATCGAGGCATCGGCAGCATGAAGACTACCTACGTGGCGATGTTCCAAACCATTTTTACTTCTGATGAATACTTCCCAAATGGGCCATTCTTTTTTCATTTGAATTTGTTTTTTTCAGGCCTTTCGGCAAATATCAGGGAGGCAGCTTACTGGCCTCCCATTGCACTAGACTGCTTTTTTCAATTCTACTTCGCGGGCAGCTTTTTTCTCGGCATGTGCTATGGCTGCATCTCTGACCCATGCACCTTCTTCCCACGATTTGGTTCGGGCATTCATACGCTCCTTATTACAAGGACCATAGCCTTTGATTACCTGCCAGAACTCATCCCAGTTGATTTCACCGAAATCATAGTGGCCGCGTTCTTCGTTCCACTTCAAATCTGGATCAGGAACAGTCAGGCCAAGAATTTCTGCTTGTGGCACTGTGATATCAATAAACTGCTGACGCAATTCATCATTTGTTTTGCGTTTGATTTTCCACTTCATGGACTGTTCCGTATGCGTAGATTGTGCATCTGGTGGTCCAAACATCATCAAGCTAGGCCACCACCAACGATCAAGTGCATCTTGAGCCATTTTCTTTTGTGCTTCCGTTCCACGACAAAGGGTAAGCATAATTTCATAACCCTGACGCTGGTGGAAACTTTCCTCCTTACAGATACGCACCATAGCACGTGCATAAGGCCCATAAGAAGTACGTGTCAGCATCACTTGATTAATAATGGCTGCACCATCAACTAGCCAGCCAATAGCACCAATATCTGCCCAGCTCAAAGTCGGATAATTAAAAATACTTGAGTATTTCGCCTTTCCAGATAATAGCTGTTCAAATAATTCATCACGTGTGATACCGAGTGTTTCAGCAGCACTGTAAAGGTACAAACCGTGTCCTGCCTCATCCTGCACTTTTGCCAAGAGCGCTACCTTACGGCGCAAGGATGGCGCGCGTGTAATCCAGTTACTCTCCGGCAGCATACCGATGATCTCGGAATGCGCGTGCTGAGAAATCTGACGAATATGTGTTTTACGATATTTTTCAGGCATCCAGTCTTTCGGTTCGATATTTTCGCCCCGATCGATTTTTGCCTGAAAATCTTTTTCCAGTTGTTCAATATTTTGCGACATATATATAAATTTTACTGAGTTCTATTTTAAAATTATAAGCTTTAAGCTTCAAAATCCACTACTACCTTTTCAGAAACCGGAACAGACTGACAAGTCAGAATGTACCCTGCTTCTACTTCATCTTTTTCCAATGCATAATTTACTTCCATCTCAACCTGTCCTTCGATCAATTTTGCACGACAAGTGCAGCAGACACCGCCTTTGCAGGCAAATGGTAAGTCAGCATTGTTGTTGAGCGCAGCATCCAGAATATTATCACTACCTCTTGGGATCGTGAAATTGAAATCTTTTCCGCCTTCTCGAACCGTAATTTGTGATAAAATGCTCGTGTCTATTTCGCGTTTTTTCTTTTTAGTAGCATTTTTGGAGCCATTGGTATTAAAAAGCTCAAAATGTATTTTTTTGCTATCTATTCCTCTGTCTTGCAAGAAATCACGAATCATGAAAATCATATCGGTTGGACCACAAATGAAGTAATCATCAATTGATTCGACATCAATGAGACGATTATAGATGGTTTCCATTTTTTCCTCATCCAAACGACCATTGAATAGTGGAGTTGATCGTTGTTCTTGCGTCAGGAAATGAAAAATTTCTAATCTATCGAGAAATCTATTTTTTAAACCTTCAATTTCTTCTTTCAAAATTATGGTAGAAACCGAACGATTCACATAAAATAACTGAAACGTACTTTCTGGTTCGAGCGTCAGATGAGTTTTGATGATAGAAAGTATAGGCGTGATGCCACTACCAGCAGCAAAAGCGACATAGTTTTTGGCTTTCGCCGAATCCACCTCAACGAAAAAGCGGCCATTTGGAGGCATGACTTCAAGTACATCCCCTTTTTTTAATACATCATTAGCGAAGGTAGAAAACTTACCGCCATCAATTTTTTTGATAGCTACCTTCCATTGATCATCTACCGGAGATGAGCAAAGCGAATAAGAGCGACGTACATCTTCCCCATTAATTTTTGCCCTGAGCGTCAAATACTGCCCTTGTCTGAATCGAAAATCAGACTTCACTTCATCACTTAACTCGAAGCTTACAACAGAACACTCGTCTGTTGTTTTTTCTACATCTTTTACGACTACCGAATAAAATTTATTGGCCATATACTTTTTGATGTCTGACGGTTCAAAATAGTCAACCGACAATTATTTCAATGTAACTCCTACAAAACTAACGAACATTCGTTAGTTTGTCAAATTTAAGGCCTTAAATTTGCGTTAAAAGCCTTAGACTTGTACATCGTGTCATGAATGAGCGAGAGCGAAGCAAATTTTATTTTGGACAAGGCGAAAAACGTAGGCGATGCCTTAGTATCGGCGAGGCTTTTCAACGAAGTACAGGATAAAATTTTGCCGCTTGTAGCCATTTGATGATGCGATGAACAAGTCTATCACCAATTGCCTATTGCGTCCAATAATCGTAAGTAGCTGGCGGGCCTGCTAGGAAGGCACCTAGGTCTTGCTTCAGTTTTTGGTGGATGGGATGCGATTGGTAAGTCTGATAGTCTTTCACAGACTCAAAATCCATTTGCATGACCAGTTGATAATCGGAAAGTGCTCTTTGATCTCCCAAATCTTGAAAAGCGCCAATTTCCAGACCACGCAGCACTTCGATTTCTTCCAGCGTGCGAATTTTTTGGATGAGTTCTGCCTGACTAGCATTTGGCTTAAGCTTGAAATAAACGATATGCACCAGGCTTGAATCAGATGATTGAGAAGCTTGGTCAAACTGTTTTTGCAGGTCTTCTAATTGTTCATTGCGAAGCTGCAACTGCTCTTCCAGCTCTGAGAATCGTTCTTGCAAAGCGGCATCATCGGCACAAGCAAAAGCAGTAAACAAGATAGTAAGTAGCAGTAAAATTCTGATAGCCATCATATTGTATAAATTCTGTGAATTGGATTTATAGAAAATTCGTTGTATCTTAATATGATGTTATTAATCCAGAGCTATAAAAAACCATTCATTCATTTGTCGAACCTGTCCGCCGAATGGCGTGAAGGCAAAAATGGCATAGCTGCTGGATATTAGTTCACCAAAGGGTACTATATGCAAGTACTACCATCAGTTTTTGTAGGCCCCAGCGATTTAGGCGGTCGGGGCGTATTCACCGCTGCGGATATTCCGGCAGGTTCACTCATCGAAATCAGTCCGGTCATTGTATTATCTGAAACAGATACCGGCCGCATCCACAAGACTAAATTACACGATTATTATTTTGTGTGGGGTAAAAATGATGATCAAAGTGCGATCATCCTTGGATATGGTTCAATTTACAATCATTCCTTCGAGCCAAATGCGCAGTATGCTCCAGATTTTGATGGCAAAACGCTGCAGTTTTACGCCATCGACAAAATAGAGGCCGGCGACGAAATTACAGTCAATTACAATGGCGATCCAAGTGTTCAGCGGAAGCTATGGTTTAAAGACAACGGCTTGGCAGCGGAGGGATAGATATTTCAAGACAAAAAAGGACATTTTTGTTCCCGATAATAAAAATTGGGATCGTTAACCGTATTGTCAAACTGCTGATGAAAAATAGGCGTAGAAGCAGGCGAGATAGGCGGAATTAACCAAGTCCAATCACCAGTCGCTTTGCGACCTGCATCGGATTCATCTTGTATAAATTTCTGAAACTGTTCAGCCGCTGTATGGTGGTCCACAATGCGGATGCGATTCTTCTTATACGAAAACAAGACCGCTTCATTGAGTACTACCAAAGCTTGATCTTTCCATAACATACCACGTTTTTTCTCCAGTCCCAGCTTTTCTGCGACCACCGGAAGCAAATTAAAACGATTCTGATCTGCAAAATTGCGAGCACCAATCTCGGTGCCCATATACCAGCCATTGAAAGGCGCAAAATGATAGGCTATCCCACCAATCCGCAATTCCATATCTGAGATCATGGGTACTGCATACCAACGCAAATTCAAATCTTCAAAAAATGGATAATCGGGATGATCAATAGGTACTTCTAACACCAATTCTTTTGGAATCTCAAATAATTTTGGCGCTTGATTTCCTTTTTGAATAACAATTGGCAATATCGTCCAGGGTTTAGGTTGGGGATTCCAACCCAATAATTGCATTTTTTGGGTCAATTCAACACTCGCTGGATCGCCGATAATCCCATTTGCGGTTTGGAAACCTGCATATCGAATAGTCTGGTGATTCCAGATGCGTAACGACTCTTCTTTTGCATGTTGAGGTGCAAACACACTGATGGTATTGCGGATACGACCACCATTAGTCGCATAATCGAGTTGGTCGAGCAGGCATTCAAAAGCCTCATCTTCAGAGGTAACATCGCGGCAATCAATAACATTCAAGCTCTTCCAGAATAGTCGGCCAATACAGCGGTTGGAATTGCGCCACGCCATGCGTGCGCCTTGTTCCAATTCGAAAAAAGTATGTGTATAAAAGCCCGTCGCATCAATTTCGCGTATGACTTCCGTCAAACGAGCCGATAGCTCGTCTTCCCGATCATGCTCGGTATAGACTTGCGTCAAAAACGCTTTTGCCTGCTGTTTCAGCCCTACTTTTCCGGATTGTGCGATGAACGCAGTTGATTTCATGTCATACCATTTTGAGTGCTTGTGGGGTATGTGCAGCAACAAAGACTGCACTGCATAATACTCTGCAAACCACCTTTTTGTTGATCACAGAACTGTAAAAAACAAAAGACGTCAGACGAACTAAGCCATACGGGCAGTTTGACTCAGGTCACTAAATCATTCTTTTTGGGTGTAAGTTTATGGTAATAATGAACGGTGTAGGAAATGCAACTCAATGAATATACAAAATTAAAATAATTGTATTATCGAATTGGTTCAACGTTTTTCTATAGGAAAATTAATTAAGTCAAAAAGCCCTGCAAACTTCTGGTCTACAAGGCTTTTTAGTTGTGGAGACGGCGAGAGTCGAACTCGCGTCCAGAGAAAGCACTAATGAGCTTTCTACATGCTTAGTTTCCAATTAAATTTTCGAGAATGAGATAGGATTGGAAACCCTCCCAGAACATTCCTTATCCTCTGAATTTCGCCAACTGATCGAGACATCTCAGCCGACTAGCCTAAGGTTGGTTGATATGCGGCGCACTGTGTATTAGGCGTCAAGCGCACGGCACAAAGGCATTGTAAGACCTAGTCTTACGCTGCCATGGCGAACTGTCTGTTGCCATGTAAAAAAAGGTTCCGAGTCATTTTTTGCGGGGTGAACTTGGATGCCCCGGCATGCTTACTCAAAAGACATTCTTTCCTGTCGATTCCATTACGTCCCCTTTTTGTCTTTCGCCAACCTCTTTTGGTTGAACTGCCAAATGTAACAACTATATATCACAAAAAAAAGTTCGGTTTTACCAATTCTGTTTCCTAGAGAAACATTTGCCGAAAGGCAAAAAAAATAAATCCGAAATCCTATTTTTGGGTTTGTTGAACCAAATTATAATCATGGACGTTTCGCCGTCCTTCACCTCTAAAGGCTTTCGCCAAATGAACATGAACGAAAACCAATCATTACGCATCGGTATCATCCGAGAAGGTAAAACGCCGCCTGATACTCGGGTGCCCCTCAATCCAAAACAGTGTGCCAAAATTCAGGCGCAATTCCCCATCGAAATCAAAGTTGAACAATCGCCTAATCGCTGCTTTCCTGATCGCGACTATGAGGCCGCCGGCCTTACATTGACGGATAATATCAGTACGCAGGATATTCTACTGGGGGTAAAAGAAGTGCCCATCGACCAATTAATTTCCAATAAAACGTATTGCTTTTTCTCGCATACAATCAAAAAACAGGAATATAATCGTGGCCTCCTTCAAGCAGTTTTGCAAAAAAATATTCGCCTGATCGACTGGGAAACGCTTACCAATGAAAAGGGAAAAAGAGTCATCGCATTTGGCCGGTTTGCTGGTATGGTGGGTGCTCACAATGGTATCATGACTTATGGCCACCGCAGCGGAGCATTTACGCTCAAGCGTATGAAGGATTGCCTGGATTATGCAGAAGCAAAATCTATCTATGCTCAAATGAAATGGCCGAACATGAAAATTGTACTTACGGGTACAGGCCGCGTCGGACAAGGTGCTGCACAGGTGTTAACCGATATGGGTATTCGCAAAGTTAGTCCAGCTGATTTTCTGGAAAAAGATTACGACGAAGCCGTTTTCACACAACTTAATTGCTCAGATTATGCAGCTCGCAAAGATGGTAAAGCCTTTCAGAAAAAGGACTTTTACCAAAATCCGACTGCCTACAAAAGCATCTTTGGCCCTTATACCAAAGTGGCTGATGTGATGATCAACGGCATTTATTGGGATAATGAAGCACCTGCTTTCTTTACTAAAGAGGAAATGACAGAATCTGACTTTCACCTCCAGGTCATTGCAGATGTCACTTGTGATATTGCCCCGATTTCATCCATTCCGTCAACTATTAAAGCATCGACTATCGCTAAACCTATTTTTGGTTTTGACCCTCAAACGGGTGAAGAAGCAGAGCCGTTTCAATCGCATGTGGTGGATATGATGACTATCGACAACCTGCCCAATGAACTGCCTCGTGATGCGTCTACCGCTTTTGGGAAGCAATTTATGGAGCATGTGCTACCAGAATTTCTGAAAGAAAATAGTGCCATGTTGGATCGGGCTACCATTGCGCAAAATGGTCAGCTAGGCCCCCACTACCAGTACTTGGAAGACTATGTTTCAGGAATAACTTTATAAAGCGACAATTACGTTTTTGTAAATACGCTTTTCGATATCGCGCGTATCCTGGCGTTGAAATGTCTCGCCGGTGATACGCTCGTACAACTCGATATAGCGATTGGAGACTTCCTCTACAAACGGATCGGGCATAATGGGCATCATTTGCCCTTCTTTGCCTTGAAACCCGTGTGCCATCAGCCATTCGCGTACAAATTCTTTACTGAGTTGTTTTTGTTTTTCACCAGCGGCTTGACGTTCTTCATAGCCATCCGCATAATAATAACGAGAGCTGTCAGGGGTGTGAATTTCGTCAATCAGATAGATTTTACCATCTTTTTTTCCAAATTCATATTTGGTATCTACCAATATCAAGCCTTGCTTTGCAGCCATTTCGGTACCGCGCTTGAACAATGCGCGTGTATATTGCTCCAATTGTGCATAATCTTCTGCACTGACAATGCCCTGAGCGATAATATCCTCTTTGGAAATGTCTTCATCGTGGCCTTCTTCTGCCTTTGTAGCAGGCGTGATAATAGGTTCTGGGAAGCGATCTGCTTCTTTCATGCCTTCCGGCAAATCAACCCCACACAACTTACGTTCTCCACTTTTGTACGTCCGCCAGGCATGGCCTGCCAGATAGCCGCGAATCACCATTTCAACTTTGAATGGTTCACAATTCAGGCCAATAGATACATTTGGGTCGGGGCTAGACAATAGCCAGTTGGGCACTATATCGCTGGTCGCATTCAGGAAGAAAGTGGCAATCTGATTCAATACCTGCCCTTTGAAAGGAATGGGACGAGGCAAGACGTGATCGAAAGCAGAGATACGGTCGGAAGCGACCATTACCAATTTGTCTTCTACGGTATAGACATCACGAACTTTGCCGCGGTAAAAGTTTTTTTGACCTGGAAATGTAAAATTAGTCTGAAGGATTGCTGCATTCATAAGCTTGAAAATTATCCCGCAAAAGTATAGAATAATTTGAAGTAGAAGCCACCTTACAACAAGATTTCTTACATTTTGAATAGATGGATCAAGCGCTGGCTCGTTTCAAGCGATCATTGATTGCTCTACCTAGGCCTTCTTCCGGCATCCACTCTGCCAAAATGATATCAAGCTCCTGTCCGTCGAGGTACCTCATAGCAGCAAACAAATGCTGGGCTGCTTCACGCAAATTGCCATTTAGCGAAAGCTGTCTCTGATGTGCAGCAGGTATCCCCGGATAGATTTCCGTAAAACTCAAAACCCCGATCTTCTTGCCTACATGCTTCGACATCAGGGCTTTAATTTCACCTACCTGAAACGGCACCTTAGGTGCATAATGGCTCTTCAACATGCCCGGTGCCTCAGGATTAGAGCTAGAATGCGCTCTTACTTTCACAGGACCTACCACTTGCTCAATGTCTTCAATAGGCGTCCCTCCCTTTCGGAAAATTGTAATCTGCCCGGCTTCCATGCCCACTATCGTGCTTTCCACACCAACTTCACAAGCGCCTCCATCTAATATGTAGGGAATCTTATCTCCCAATTGTGCTTCGACATGCTCCGCCTGGGTTGGACTAATGTATCCGAACGGATTAGCAGAAGGAGCCGTCAATGGAAAATCAATCGATTGTAATAGTTTTTGCGTAAGCTGATTGGCAGGAATCCGAACAGCAACCAAGTCGGAACCGGCAGTGACCAAATCACTTATTTTTTCATTTTTAGGTAACAATACCGTCAAAGGGCCCGGCATAAATTGGTCGATAATTGGCTGCAAAGCCGCAGGAATTTCTCGACTGACCTCTGCAATACGGCTGCTATCTGCAACATGTACAATTAATGGATCAAAGGAAGGTCTGTTTTTAGCTTCAAAAATAGCGCTTACAGCCTTGGGGCTGTAAGCGTTACCAGCCAATCCATACACTGTTTCAGTGGGAATGGCCACTATTTTTTCCATTTGTAGCAGTGCGACTGCTTTTTGAATGCTTGCTCCTATCATGCTATTGCTCTTTGCCTAACCACATATCGGTCGAGTGACCAAAATCCTAAAAGTGCAAAGAAACACAAACTAAATAAAACTAACCACAAAATTGGCCATCCATGGTTTTCAGCGATATACATTCCCATAAAAGGAGCTACAATATGTGCAATCGAAAAAGCCATTGCATACAAAGCCAT
>JALEHC010000163.1 GCA_022763215.1 Saprospiraceae bacterium | reverse complement strand
ACGCTGACTTACGTCAAACCACACGGCGCTTTGTACAATGATGCTGCCAAGGACGCTGCTCTGGCAGCCACGATTTTGCAAGCAATACAGGAGATCGATGCTTCTCTTTCGCTTATGGGATTGGCAGGCAGTGAAATGCAGCATCAGGCCCAAGTACAGGGGCAGCCTTTTTTAGCGGAAGCATTTGCCGACAGGCGATACCGAAAAGATGGCCGATTGCAATCTCGTCAAGAAAAAGGGGCTGTACTCCATGACCCGGAAATGGTATGCGAGCAGGTACTACAAATCGTAACGCGGCAAGGTGTAGAAACCGTTGAAGGAGAATGGTTGCCGATCTTGGCCGATAGCATTTGCATTCATGGTGACAACCCGGCAGCAATCGAGATTTTGCAGGCACTCGATAAGGCGTTTGAAAAGCATCAGATCAAAAAGACCAGTAAAAAATGAAGATAAAACCTTTTGGGGAAGCGGCTTTGCTGGTCGAATGGGAAGCGACCATCGCTCCAGAGATACATCAGCAAGTTGTTGATTTACAGGCACAAATTACCTCGCAACTTGCTAATGGCATTACGTTTATTATTCCGGCCTATTGCTCCCTTTTGGTTGGGTTTGATCCGGCTATTTGGGAGCGGCAGCTACTGACAGCGCAATTGCGTCACCTGGCTGAAGTTGCGTCAGACCGAATAGCTAAACCTACCCGAAAGCTCCACATTCCGGTCTGTTATGAGCAGGCACCCGATCGTGAGGAAGTGATGGCACTCACCGGATTGGATTGGTCGACTTTCGTCGAAATGCATAGCCGCAAAACGTATCGCGTTTATATGCTGGGCTTTTTACCGGGCTTCGCATACATGGGAAGTTTAGCACCAGCTTTGAATTGTCCGCGAAAGCGAGAACCTAGAGCTGCTGTCCCTGCGCAATCCGTTGCGATTACTGGCCTTCAGACGGGCATCTACCCAATGGCAGCACCTGGAGGGTGGCAGTTGGTTGGTCGGTGCCCAATACCAATATTTTCGGCGGATGATTTTTTGTTTCAGGCGGGTGATGCGGTGCAGTTTTATCCTGTTAATGAGCAGGAATTTAAAGACATAGAACAAAAGATTGAGGGGCAGACTTTTAACTGGGAAGCGATTTATGGCTGATGTAATATTACATATTGAAAAATCAGGGCTACAGACCAGTATTCAGGATTTGGGTAGGGGAGGTGTGCAGCAATACGGTGTACCTCTTAGCGGTGCGATGGATCAGGCTTCCGCCAAACGAGCCAATGAATTAGTGGGGAATAGCCTGAGTACACCGGTTTTGGAGATCACCTTGTTGGGGCCACGTATCCACTTTCGTGGAAATGGGCAAATGGCCATTTGTGGGGCGGGGCTTTCGCCTAAATTAAATGGTAAAGATGTTCCGAACGATCGGACATTGACTTTTAAGGATGGCGATAGACTGACTTTCGGCAAAGTCATTTATGGTTGCCGTGCTTATTTGGCCGTAGCTGGAAAATGGAACGTTCACACTTGGTTAGGTAGTTGCAGTGCTTCGCCTTTTGAAGCTAGCCTGCTGACACCGGATAGCAAGCCAGCCATGGGAGACCACATCCGAATCGAATCAAAAGCTTCCGTTCCAATTCGGAATTTATCTCCACCTGATTGGATTGCTAAGCTTCGGATGCCATTTATTAAAGTATATCCTGGACCAGAATTTGAGCAATGTACTCGCGTAGATTTAGCTTATTTTTTTAGTCATCGATATCGAATAGCTGCATCTTCTAATCGAATGGCTTATCGTTTGGAAGAGGCTCACTTTGCAAGCGAACACATGCCAGAGATGATTTCCTCTGCTGTGTTGCCCGGAACGATACAATTGCCACCTTCCGGTAAACCATTGATTCTGATGCGTGATGCCCAAACCGTTGGTGGGTATCCAAGAATATTGCAAGTGGCAGAAGCAGATCTTGATTTGTTGGCACAATGCAAACCTGGTGATACGGTCGCATTTTATCTGGAGCGGGTATAAAAAAAGAAAGCCAGCGAGTAGCTGGCTTTCGAAAGACACCGCATGAAGGATTCCGTCGCAAATCCTTATAATAAATGAATCGAAAAACTTGATCTTTACTGCTATATTTATCTGTTAGTGCTGAAGTTTACGTTGGTTCCGTCTGTTTTTGGGGTGACCAGCATAGGCATATCCCCATCAGAAATAATTATTTTAGTATTGGGTGATTTAGCTAATTCGATGAATGCTTCGATCGACTTAAACTGAAGAACTTCTGCATTCAACCCCTGCGAGATGATATTCTGGGCATCTCGTACCCCTTCTGCTTCAATGCGTTTTCTTTCAGCCTCTCGCTGTGCTTCTTTCAGTACAAACTCCATTCGGAGCGCTTGTTGCTCGGCTTGAAGTTTTTCTTCTATGGCTCTTGCCAAATTTTGTGGAAGCTGAATACTCTTAATCAGGACTGCTTCAATATGAATGCCTTTACCATCGAGCAATTTGATCATTTGGTCTTTTATGGCAACTTCAATCGTTCCGCGTTCACCGGTATGCATATCTTTGGCAAAGAAGCGAGCAGTGACATCAGCTACTGCCGAACGAAAAACCGGTAGTATAATGTTACGCTCATAGCTTTTACCAACATTTCTGAGTAAGTCTGGTGCTTCTTCTGCAATCACATTGTAAAGGATGGAAATTTCAGCATTGATATTCAGTCCTTCTTTAGAAGGCAAATTGAGCCCAACTTCCAGGTTTTCAGTTTGTACTGGTACTTTTACCATTGTCGAAGTAAATGGATTAAAAAAGCGTAATCCTTCTGTATATGGTTGATCTGCATATCTACCAAATGTGCGTTTTACACCTACTTCTCCTTGTCGAACAACAGCACAATTAGTAACAGCGAATGTCAAAAAAAGGAGACCTAACAATTTTACTATTTTCATATAACTTGGCTTTATAATGCCGAAGCATTGGTTGAAAAATGAGTTTTAACTTTCCATTGTTTTTCCCATCGAGTTTCTATTATTCACCAATGTTTTTAGTTTGCTTCTGTTTTCTGTTTCGTTATTTAAGGCTCCGAATGCCAGGTATTCTAGCATTTGAATGGTTGTTTCGGTAAAATCATCTTTCTGATAATCCAAATCCGTTAATCGGGGCAAATGCTGGGCAAAATAAATGGTATTATTTGCCGTCTCGATCAATGTACTGGCTAAAGATTTTGGATATGGAAAATCTGGGTTGATATCCAATAGGATTTTCGAAATTTTGCCTGACAAAGACTTGTAAGAAAGAAAGAAGCCTTCCTTGTTTTCCTCGTCTACATACACCGAGTGATAGCCTTTCGTACCCTCTGTTACGATAATTCGATGCAATACATCTTCATCCACAAAATCAATGGAAGCATTGCGTTTGGCCGTGTCAACAATTACCGTCAGTGCAATTTTGAGTTTCCGGACTGGGTTTTCAATATTCATGGTATTGTAATCGATACGAAACTTCATCCATTCCCAATACCAGTTGAGCAGATATACAAACAAGCGATGTTTGTTTTCGAAATATCGATAAACCGATGCTTCCGTCGAACCAATATGCTTCGCCAGTTTTTTGAAAGTAAACTGTTCAAATCCCATTTCATCGATCAGCAGAATGCTGTTATGGACAATTCGCTGACCGAGCTTCGTAGCCTGAGGGTCACGAACATATAGGTTCTCGTTGATTTTTAAGTTGATACTAATATTGGCCATAATTACGCTTTAAGCAGCATTTAATTCTTTCCAGCAATTAATTTGATATTGTCTTCTTATATTTTCTTGTATTTGGCGGCGAGCCATAAACACTCGGCTTTTAATGGTGCCAATCGGTACATCCAGCTCATCAGCTATTTCACGATATTTGTAGCCTTTAAACGCTAACCAAAAGGGAACTTTCAGCATGTCGTCAAGGCATTCAACCGTTGCAACTAATTCTTCATAGTCTAGTTTCAGTTCCCCTTGGTTAGCTTCCGTATGTGAAATAGAATCGATGAGAAAATTATTGGAACTACCATCCTGAAGCGTTGGTCGACGCTTTTTTCTGCGATAAATGTTGATAAAAACATTGCGCATGATCGTCATCAACCAAGCTCGGAGGTTCGAATCTGCTCGAAATTGATGAATACTCTTAAGTGCTCGATAGGCCATTTCCTGATATAAATCAGAAGCATCACTTTGGTTTTTAGTCAGCTTGAAAGCAAACTCGCGGAGGCCTTTTTCCAATTTCCCCATTTCTGTTTTTAACTCAAGTGCATTCATAATTTCAAGATTTATGGTGATATAAACATTGTTTTAAAATTTACAGAAGTACCTGATCTTCTCTTGACTTGGTGCATAACCTAATTGGTCACTAGTTTCAAGATCAACACAAGCAGCAGATCGGTTATAAGAAAACAGTCGGGCGATTCCTCTATTGAAGTAATAATTCGCATTATCAGGTGCCAGATTAATGGCTTGTGTATACTCTGCAATCGCTTGCTTGTAGTCGTTTGTCAACAGATACATATTTCCACTGATACCATATAAGAACGGGTCAGGTCTTACGGCTGCATCAAATAATTCATCAAGGATGAGCATGGCTTTAGTCATTTCACCATTGAGTTTGGCAGCAATTAGTTGTTCAATCTTTTTCTGGAAAACTTCGGCTTCCAGCGCGGTATTTCGGTTGTCAAAGTTTTGATAATCAAATGCTATGATTTCCATTTTACCTTCTTTTCGCTGTCGGCTAAACAAGCGTGTCAGATATGGATTGAGTTGTTCTGCTCTTTTCAAATCGCGTGTTGCTTCCTGCTCTCTTCCGAGCCTTTGCAAGACTACCGAACGTTTTAGGTAGCTTTCCGCAAAAAATGGATTTTGAGCAATGGCATTATCTAATGCTAGTATGGCTTTTTCGGAATTTCCGTACCTCAATTCATTGTCACTTTCAATAAAATACTTGAAAATACCTTCTGCATGCCAGGTCGGAATTCCTTCGTTGTCACTGTTGTACAAACCAACATATTGCCCCTGCCCAAACAAATTTGTGCTGAGGGCGACGATGATAATAATTAGGGCTTGCTTCATTGGTTTAAAGTTTT
>JALEHC010000162.1 GCA_022763215.1 Saprospiraceae bacterium | reverse complement strand
GAGCAGTGGCGAGAAGCAGAACGCTTTGTACAATCTCCTTTTTTCAATCGGAAAGCGCAACTCATTCGGCTGTTGGATTATTGCAAAAATATAGATAGCACCCCCACTCATGGGGAAGCTTTTAGAGCTGCTTACCCCAACCAGTCGTTTGATCGAGTTAAGCTTCGTTTGGCTATGAGTGATCTCTATAAATTGTTATTACAGTTTCTGGCTTATCAAGAATGGGCGAGCCAAACAGCACAAGCAGAACTATTGCAGGCTAAAGCTTTGCGCAAAATGGGACTCAACAAGCTGGCTCGCCAAAATCTACATCGAGGATATGAGGTGCTCGAGTCTAGTGACCTTCGTAATACCGATTATTTTCAACTCAAGTACGAATACCTAGCCGAGAATTATGTAATGGACTACCATATTTCGCCAGCAGATGCATCTGCATTGCCTTCGCTCTCCGAAACCGCTAACCTTGCCTTGCTTAGCGCAAAATTGCGACAAGCTTGCCTAAGTATGGCCCATCAATCGGTGTATGTTTCAGATGTACAATTGGGATTTATTGAGTTAGTCATTGACTACATTCAAAAAGCAGATTTGCTCAAACAGCCAGCCATAGGTCTTTATTTTCACTGTTTTTTTATGCTTCGCAATAAAGAGGAGGAAGACCATTTTCAAACTTTCAAAGAATTACTCATGACGCATGGGGCGATTTTCACGCCAAGTGAAACCCGAGACTTATACCTCATGGCGATCAATTATTGTATCCGAAAAGTGAATGACGGTTATGAAAACTATTTCCACCAAATCATGGAGTTGTACGAAGCTGCACTGGCAGGTGAGTACCTGTTGGAAAATGGGCAACTGTCCCGCTTTACGTATTCTAATATTGTAGCTGCAGGCCTTCAAACGGAGCGTTACGAGTGGGTTCAGGAGTTTATTTTTGCTTATCGTTCCAAACTGCCTCGTCCTTATCGGGAAAGTTCTTTCAGTTTTTGCCTGGCTCGACTCGAATATGCTCAAAGAAACTATGATAATGCCTTGCCATTGCTGCAAAAAGCAAACTATAAAGACCCGCTTCTGAATCTTCCTGCCAAGGTGTTATTAATGAAAATTTATTACGAGCTGGACGAATATGACTTGCTACATGCGCACCTAGACGCTATGCAAAACTACATTTTGCGAAAGCGAGTACTGGGGTATCATAGGTCTAATTATCTGAATATCATTCGATACACTCGAAAGTTGGTAAGTCTGAATTTTTTGGATAAAACAGAAGTTCAAAAAAGAAGGGATGCTATTTTAAAGGAAAGCATATTGACCGAAAAAAAGTGGTTGCTACAACAATTAGAATAGGTAAATTCCAGGGCCAAAAAGCCTTGGAATTTACCTGACCTTATTTAACCGTTACTTAATTACCAATTTGAATTTTCTCACAGGCTTTATCACTATCCACTGCAAATACGGTTCGCTCAAATCCTTCTGGACAAGACCAGCATTTGTTGGTGCCAATATCGAAGAAGTATCCACTACCGCAGTTTTGCGCCTTTCCCACCTTTCGAGCTCTTTGGTAATCAGCACGCACGCGCTGTGAGCAAGCTTTATCAGAGGTAACAGCGTAAGCTGTACGATTATATCCATTCGGGCAGCTATAACAATACCCATTCGGATCAAGAAACTGACCACCGTCACAATCTGTACCCAATAGTCCACCACCGCGGCCATGTTTTTTTGCTTTTGCAAAAAGCTCACCAGCAGGACGCTCACAAGCTTTGTCACTATTCACGGCAAACACTGTGCGATTATACCCACTTGGGCAAGTCCAACAAGTTCCTCCGTCGATCAGGTCGAAAATAGTATTATCACCACAGCCAATCGCATTACCAGGAACTGCTCTGCGATATTCTACTTTGGCAATGTTGGTCGTATTAGAAACTTTTTCGAGCTTAAATTTCTGTTGACCTTTTCCATGAAAATCCCATTGCCATAGAATCGCTCCATTTGCTTTGCCTGCATTTTTGATAGATAGGTAACGGCCACTATGTTTGGCTTTAATGTAGTAATACCCCCCACCTGCGCTTTCTAATGCAAATTGCTGCTGTGCTTTTCCATGGAAGTCCCATTGCCATAAAATCGCTCCATTATCTTTGCCTGCATTTTTGACACTTACATATTTGCCGCTGTGCATTGCTTTAATATAATAGTATCCACTGCTGGCCTTTTTGAATTCAAACTGTTGTTGTGCTTTTCCGTGGAAATCCCATTGCCATAAAATGGCTCCGTTTTCTTTGCCTGCATTTTTTACACTGATGTAACGACTGCTGTGCCCCATTTTTAGGAAATAAGTGCCTTCGTTAATGCTTGACAATTCGCTGTTTAAGCTTGCACTACAAAGGAAAGTTGCCAGTGCAATAGCGAAAATGGAAACACTGATTTGATAAGTTAATCTCATAATTAATCTACTTTTTGAATTTTGGTTTTGTGGTTGTTTTATCTGAATATCGAGGCAAAGAAAGGTGAAATAGAAAGGGGGGAAAAGGTCAATTTAGAATTTGGCCGGATAGCAAAGAATTTGGAAAAGCTTGATTTTTGTACGTTTAAATGGTATTCAAAAATAACTCCAATTCTACTTTGAATAAATGAGGCTGTCGCTCAACCACTAAAGAATGTTGCTCTGGTAAGTAGAGCTTGAGCCGTTCTTGTACATTTTTGATTCCTATACCGTGAGAACTTGGCTGATTAGCCAGAAACTTGGATGTATTGATCGGGTTTTCAATACAAAATCGGATAGATTTTTCGCCTACCTCCAATTGGCTAATAATTTGTGTTTTACCATTAGCATTATCGGCATATTTAAAAGCATTTTCAAAAAATGGCTGCAATAGCATAGGTGGAATATAGATAGATTCTACTTGTTTTCCGGATGCATTATGCTGAAACTGAACCTCAAACTCGTTGAGGTGAATGGTCTTATTGAAGTTAATGTAGTTTTCAATAAACTGTAATTCATGCTTCAAGGCAATAAAGTCTTGTTTGCCATAACCCAGTAGGTAGCCCATAAGTTCTGATAAACGAAGAAGCGCATAATCTACCTGGTCACTATCTATTAGTTCAAGGTGATATACCCCTGTTATAGCATTGATCAAAAAATGAGGATCTGTTTGGGCTTTCAAAAACTTCAGTTTTTCTTCTCGAATTCGAATGGCATCTTGTTGTTGTTGCAGTTCTTTTTGCAGCAGCTGAATTTCTAATTGCTTTTTGTTGTACCAGTCTTCGACCAATTTGAGTGGAGATGTAATAAAGAATACGCCTATGGTTCCTGTGGCCATGCCTACATAATAAGGTGATTGGAATCCATATTCAGGGCTGTAAAACCGAGCGTCGGTAAAGTTTTGGAGTGCTTTGCGGGCAGTTATGGGATCATAAACACCACCAAACACACTATTCAGTCCTGCTGTATGTATGAAATATTCATCTAATGCAACCCTTAAGAAAAAGGTGGATGTAATTAAAATTAGTGCAGTTATCGAATACAATAAATATTGTCGTTCAGAGAAAAAACGCGGATATAACACATATAGATTTACATAAATGAGAATGGCAAAGAGGAGGGCATGAAAAAAAAATCGAATAGCAGCAGCACTATAATAACCATTGAGAATGCCACCAGTAGAAAGAATATCAAACAAGGCGAAAGTCATCCAGAAAAATATATTAGCCAACAGTAGCAGGTTTATTTTCTGGTTTGGGCGGTGTCTTTCCAAGGTATTGAATTATATTGATAACAACTTTTCCAAATTCTCCCCTAAATTACCAAATTCTCATTATTACTTGCCAGTATAAAATAAAAACAAGCACATTAGCCATATTGATGGGTTAAAACGAATACCGCATGTCAGCAACAATCAAGACGATTCTGATCGACGACAATAAAATGCACCTCAGCAGCTTACTGATTTTATTACAACGCAATTGTCCCAAAATAGAAATTTGTGATACTTGTCGTTCTGCGGAAGAAGGATATGATTCCATACAGTTTCATCAACCCAATTTGGTTTTCCTTGATATTCAAATGGAAACGCCAACGGCTGGCTTCGATTTGCTTGAAAAACTGCCCGATCGTTCTTTCGAAGTTATTTTTACAACCCAGCATGATATGCATGCGCTGCGGGCTTTTGATGCTTACCCGATCGACTTTTTGGTGAAGCCTATCGATCCTCAACGCCTAATTAAAGCAACGAAAGTTATCGAGGAGCGAAAATTCCCATTAGTATCTAATGCATTGTTAAATGAAATTAAATCAGCTTACCAAAATCATGACGAACCACTTCCTCAAATCCCCATTCCAACTATGGAAGGATGCTCTTTCTTAAAAGCAGTTGACATCATTCGTTGCCAGTCTGCGACTGCCAAGGGCAACCAAACTTTAATCTATTTGAAGAACCAAGATCGGCCCATCTTATGTTCTAAAACGCTTAAAGTCGTAGAATTAGAATTATTAAAAGGCCATTCTTTTTGTCGAATTCATCAAAGTCATCTAGTCAATCGATTACACCTCAAAAACTATATAAAAGATGGTGGCAAGAAACCAGAAATGATAGTTT
>JALEHC010000161.1 GCA_022763215.1 Saprospiraceae bacterium | reverse complement strand
TCTAATTGGTACTCATAATAAGTACCGGTTAGAAAGATACCTTCGTCCTCTATAAAAGAACGATAATACCAATAAATTGGGGTAATCGAGTCATTTCCGACAGGTGTATACTCATAAACCAGACCATCTGTCAGGTTTTTTAATGGGAAGTAATAGTTGCGAATATCTTTTCTTCCATCCTCTGTGCATTGCCATGCAAATAGGCCAACTAAAAGCAAAATTAGGATGTTTTTAAAATACCTAATCATAAAATAGAATTGATTCTTTGTGAATTTAAGTAGATAAAACACTTCTATCATAGTGTCATTATGGCAGTAATTATAATAATGGTATGATATGTGTGCTGTTTATTGCCATACACACTATTTTGTGTAATAGCTTTCTTTTACACCTCCTTTTTGAAGTCTATTGGAAAACAAATATATTATCTTTGTGCCCACGATTTAAAAAATCAGAAATTTTAGAAAATGTTTAATTTCGTTAAAAAGCTTTTCGGGACTAAATACGAGCGCGATGTAAAAACTTACGCGCCTATCGTAGAGGAGATCAATGAGATTTTCGAAGAGCTGCGTGCACTTAGCAATGACGAACTGCGTGCTAAAACGCTACAGTTCAGAGAGCGCATTGCGGAGTATCTCTCTGATATTGATGCAGAAATAAAATCTTTGGAAGCTACTTCTGAACAGGAAGAAGATCTTGGCAAAAAAGAAGAACTTTTTGCCGAAATCGATAAAGTCAAAGAAGATAGAGATAAAGCACTCGAAGAAGTGCTCAAGGAAATCTTACCAGAGGCATTTGCCGTTACCAAAGAAACGGCTCGCCGTTTTACGGAAAATGAAACCATAGAGGTTACAGCAACTGATCACGACCGCGAATTGGCCGTCAAATCTGGAAAAGACTATATTACCATTCAAGGTGATAAAGCAATCTGGAAAAATTCTTGGATTGCTGCTGGTAATGAAGTCACCTGGAATATGATCCACTACGATGTACAGCTCATCGGTGGTATGGTACTCCACGATGGTAAAATTGCAGAGATGCAAACCGGTGAAGGTAAAACCCTAGTGGCTACACTTCCGGCTTACCTCAATGGTGTATCTGGCCTTGGCGTACACGTGATTACGGTAAACGACTACCTAGCACGACGTGACTGTGAATGGGTTGGACCAATTTTTGAGTTCCTTTTACTGACGATCGACTGTATCGATAAATATCGTCCGCACTCTGAGCAACGCCGTGCGGCTTATCGTTGTGATATTACTTATGGAACCAATAACGAATTTGGTTTTGACTACTTGCGTGATAACATGGTGCGTTCTACCAAAGAAATGGTACAGGGTAAGCACCATTTTGCAATGGTGGATGAGGTCGACTCCGTATTGATTGATGATGCGCGTACGCCTTTGATTATTTCTGGGCCAGTACCAAAAGGTTCTGAGCAACAAGAATATAATTCACTGAAACCACATGTCGAAAAACTGATTGCTGCTCAGCGTAAACTAGCTACGCAGTATTTGGCGGAAGCCAAAAGCTTGTTTAAAGACAATATTACCGGGTATCAGGAAGGAGAAGGTGGTTTGGCCTTGTTGCGTGCTTATCGCGCTATGCCAAAGTATCGTCCTCTGATTAAGTTCCTCAGCCAGGATGGTGTAAAAGTTATGCTGCAAAAAGCAGAAAACTATTACATGCAGGAGCAGTCTAAGAATATGCATATTGCTGATGAACCATTGTACTTTACCATTGACGAAAAGAACCGAAATGTTGAGTTGACCGAGCTTGGTTCTGAGTTCTTGTCGAGAGGTAATGACGATTCGCAGTTTTTCATCATGCCAGATATTGCTACCGAAATGGTAGAAATCAATGCAGATGAAAGCTTGTCTCCAAAGGAAAAAGAAGATAAGAAAACACAAGTTTCCCAAGATTATGCCATTAAAGCAAAACGACTGCACTCTATCAGCCAGTTGTTGAAAGCATATACTTTGTTTGAAAAAGATGAAGAATATGTCGTAATGGATGGTCAGGTGAAAATTGTGGATGAGCAAACCGGCCGTATGATGGAAGGTCGTCGCTATTCTGATGGTTTGCACCAGGCATTGGAAGCCAAAGAAAATGTAAAAGTCGGAGATATTACTCAGACTTATGCAACCGTGACTTTGCAGAATTACTTCCGGATGTAC
Source organism: Saprospiraceae bacterium (assembly GCA_022763215.1). GTDB lineage: Bacteria > Bacteroidota > Bacteroidia > Chitinophagales > Saprospiraceae > JALEHC01. The sequence goes on along the minus strand of JALEHC010000161.1, from coordinate 13,155 downwards.
CACAAACTTTCGGGTATGACGGGTACTGCCGAAACAGAAGCTAGCGAGCTTTGGGAAATCTACAAATTGGATGTGGTTGTTATTCCAACTAACCGCCCGATTGTCAGAGATGATAAAGAGGATTTGGTATTCAAAACAGCTCGTGAGAAGTTTAATGCTGTTGCCGAAGAAATTGTCAATTTGAGTAATGCCGGTCGACCTATTTTGGTAGGTACGACTTCTGTCGATATTTCTGAAAAGTTGAGCCGTGTGCTTAAACTGAGAGGTATTGATCATAACGTACTGAACGCCAAACAACACCAGCGAGAGGCTGAAATCGTCGCAGAGGCAGGGCGTCCTGGTAAAGTGACTATCGCCACTAACATGGCTGGTCGTGGTACGGATATCAAGATTAGTGACGAGGTGAAAAAAGCAGGCGGATTGGCCATCATTGGTACGGAGCGACATGATTCACGTCGTGTAGACCGCCAGTTGCGTGGTCGTGCTGGTCGTCAAGGAGACCCTGGTAGTTCGCAGTTTTATGTTTCCCTGGAGGATAACCTCATGCGCTTGTTCCAATCGGAACGAATTGCCAAGTTGATGGACCGTATGGGCCACCAAGATGGAGAGGTGATTCAGCACTCTATGGTAACCAAGTCGATCGAACGGGCACAGAAAAAAGTAGAGGAAAACAACTTCGGTATTCGTAAGCGATTGCTCGAATACGATGACGTGATGAACATTCAGCGGGAAGCAATCTACAAAAAACGTAATAATGCCTTGTTTGGAGAGCGTCTTTCGGTAGATTTGAACAATATGTTCTCCGCTCAATTGGAAAACATTGTTTTCAACAATCGTCAGAATGGAAATTATGAAACTTTCCGCCGTGACTCGTTGAGTATTTTGGGCTTTGACCCAAAAATTGAAGCGGTTGATTTTGTGGAAGGCAACCTTGATGATTTGGTGCAGCAGTTTGAGCAGCAGTTTAATGATTTTTACCAGCGGAAAGCAGCTAGTATTACCGAAGCATTGATGCCACAGATTCAGGATGTGTACGACAACCAGAAGAATCAATATAAGCGCATTCAGTTTTATTTCACAGATGGTCGTTTGAAGCCACTGATTGTAACAGCTGATATTGAAGAAGCTGTTAAGACACAGGGTAAATCCGTGATCAACGATATTGAGAAGGCGGTAACCTTGGCAATCATTGACCAGAAGTGGAAAGAGCATCTTCGTTCAATGGATGAATTGAAAGAATCGGTTCAGGCTGCTTCTTTTGAGCAGAAAGACCCATTGGTTGTCTACAAGATGGAAGCATTTAACTTGTTTGAGCAGTTGATTTTTGAAGTTAATGAAAGCACAACTGCTTATCTGGCGAAAGGTACTTTGGCATTTGAAGGTGGGCAAACCATCGAACAAGCCAGAGAACAGCGTACAGATATGAGCAAAATGCAGACTAATCGTACAGAAGAAGACGCTGCAAAACGCGCTGCTCAGAGTGCCGGAGGTCGTCAGCCTAAACCGGAAACTTTTAAGCGAAACGAAAAGAAAGTGCGACGCAACGATCCGTGTCCGTGCGGAAGTGGCAAGAAATATAAGCACTGTCATGGTGCATAATTGATAAAACGAGATTTAGAAAGCAGTTGTCGGTTTGTCCGGGAGCTGCTTTTTATTTTTATAGGGTTCTTTTTTAACACTTTTCAATCGTCCATAAGTAATTTTTATAATAAATTGCGGCTCTTTTCAGCAGTATGATTTGCTGCTGATATGATGATAGACGAATAGCTAACTAAATCCCGCGCTCCATGAACTTGGCGAAATATTTCGACCATACTCTGCTTAAACCGGAATGTACGAATAAAGATATTCTGCAATTGTGCCAGGAAGCCATCGACCATAGCTTTGCTGCGGTTTGTGTACCTCCTTATTATGTCAGCCTTTCGGCAAATAAACTAGACGGACACCCTGTAAAAGTGGCGACCGTTATTGGTTTTCCAATGGGCTATGCTGCTACTGCCGGTAAAGTAGAAGAAATAAAAAGGGCTGTTAATGACGGAGCCGATGAATTGGATGTAGTTGTTAATATCGCAGCTCTGAAAAATGGCGACTGGAACTTCGTGCAAAGCGATCTTGATAGTATGACTACGGCGGTCCGCCTGCGGAGCCGTAAAATCAAAGTCATTCTCGAAACCGGTCTGCTTACCGAAGATGAAATTCGTCGGGTTTGCCAAATTTGTAAAGAAGTGGGAGTCGATTTTATCAAAACTTCTACAGGTTTACTTTCAAAAGGTGCTAATCCGGAAGTCGTAAAAATTATCAAATCTGAAGTCAAGGATACGCTCATCAAGATTAAAGCTTCTGGTGGTATTCGCACCAAGGAAGATGCAGAGACGCTCATCGAAGCCGGTGCTGACCGCCTGGGTAGTTCGGCTGCTGTGAAAATTCTTGAGGGCTAGTCTCTGTTCTTTTTTTGCATTTGACGTAAGTCACTCCTATTCGAAATTCTGTGGTATATACCCACAGAATTTACCCTGCCTGTATTGACATATTTAAGCCGATCTATTGACGAAGATCAGCACTTTATTGCTGTATTTAACCCATTTTAGGACTATTGATTTGCTCACTTTCGTGAAAACAAATGCATTATGTCCACTTTGATCGTCTATTACTCTTACACCAATAACAACCGAATTCTGGCCACGCATCTACAACAACAACTAGATGCTGATTTGACGGAAGTCATACCTAAACGAAAACGCTTTAAACTGAGCATTCTGTTTGATTTGCTTTTTAAGCGTCGGCCTAAAATTCAACCTATTAAAGAACAATGGTCTTCTTATGACCAAATTTTTTTTATCGCTCCGGTATGGGATATGCAGATCGCACACCCCATGAAAACACTATTGGATCAGCTGAAAGATGAAAATTTACCCAGGTTTTCTTTCGCTACCCTCTGCTCAGGCCGACAAGGGCAACAGAAAAGCCTCGAACAACAATTGCAACAACACCTCGGAAAACCAGCAGAACAAGTCTTCCAACTTGAGATTAATGAACTATTACCACCAGAACAAAAAGGGAAAGTGCAATACACTAGTACATACCGAATCGATGCACAACGTATACATGCCTTTGATGATCAACTAACACAATTGATTGAATCAATAACATCAACTGACAAACACCAAAAACATGCAGACGCCTAAAGAAATTATTATTGTCGGCGGCGGTATCGCCGGCCTATCTGCCGGAATATATGCCCAACTCAATGGCTTCAATGCCACCATTTTGGAAATGCACGACAAACCAGGAGGTCAACTCACCGCTTGGGATCGAGAAGGTTATCGGTTTGATTACTGCCTGCATTGGCTCGTCGGAACAGATCATGGCACTTATCATGATATCTGGAAAGAGCTGGATGTGATAACTGACGAGGTGGAAGTGATTAACCACCGAATATTTGTCAAATTGGTAGATCCTAAATGGGGGGAGTTTATCATCTATAATGATCTGGACGAGTGGGAAGAGTATTTAGTAAAATTAGCTCCTTCAGACAAGCGAGCCATTCACAAAATGTGCCAGATGATGCGGAAAAGTGATCGTCTCGATCAATTTGAAGATCCACCGGGCATGCGTTCGCTTTTCGATTATTTTAAGTCATTTGTTCGAATGGGAAGTTTTTTCCCAATCCTAATCTGGTATGGCCAAAAAAATTGTAACGAGTTATTCGATAGCCTAGGCTTTGAAGATGAGCGTTTGCTTCACTTTTTGCACCAACTTTTTGGAGGGCAGGATTTTTCCGCCCTTGGTTTTCTGATGATGTTAGGCTGGGCTCATGCCAAAAATGCAGGTTATCTGAAAGGCGGTTCACTGGAAATGACCAAACGAATGGCTAACAAATTCAAGGCACTGGGAGGAAAGTTTGCCTTCGAAAAAAAGGTAAACAAACTATTAATTCATAACGATCAAGTGACTGGTGTTCAACTCGAAGACCATGGCATTTATTATGGAGATCATATCATTTGGGCAGCCGATGGGCATTATTTGCTTTTTGACTTACTTCCAGATGAATTTGTCGATGCTGAATTTAAGGAAGCTTACCAAACATGGCCACTGTTTACGCCAGTAGTCATGGTCGGTATAGGTGTTAATAAAGAAATTAACACAGATACGCACAATACCACCTATTTGGCAGAAGGTTTGACGATTGGTAGTACCTCGGTGAGCGGATACAGTATTATGAATCGCTCGTCCTATGATCCGATTTTTTCCCCGAAAGGGAAGACTGCCTTGCAATTGCAGTTTGAATCGCCCTGGTCGGTATGGGAAAATTTGAAAGGAGAAGCCTATGTACAAGAAAAGCAGCAGATTGAAAAAGACATCCGTGCTATTGTTGAAAAGCATTTTCCTGGAATTACAGAGCATATTGAGGTAATTGATATTGCTACGCCACAAACAACGGTGCGCTATACAGGTGTATGGAAGGGTGCTTATGAAGGCTTTATGCCCAATAAAGATGTACTGAATGGATTGCCAATGGAATTGTCAAAACTCAAAAATTTCAGTATGGTTGGTCAGTGGCTGTTTCCGGGCGGCGGACTTCCACCTTCGGCACAGTCGGGCAAGTGGGTTATACATAAGTTGAAGCACGAGACACACGAGAAGTTTCAAACAACATAATTGCGTTAGAGGGCGTTTATTTTGCGGAATAAAAAACGGGCACAGAGAACAGTAAGAAGCAATTTATCAAAATCAAAACAGGTAGGACACTATCTTTACACTGACTCTGTGTATATTTGTAATTGTGACATTCTTTATATTTCAAGAAATTGGTACACATGTTTCGCAAAATAGACTCCCTAATCATATTTGCTTTTTTGTTTTTCGGAACTGCCATGCAGGCTCAGAATATCCAGATCAAAGAGGATCCGGTTTTAGCTGATATGATGCAGCAGTTTATCGATCTGAACAAAAGCAAAACCAGCGTTGAAGGATATCGGATTCAGATTTTGGCTACGACCGACCGCCAGCGCCTGGAAAGTGTAAAACAAGGCTTTCAATATCGCTACCCAAATGTAGCTGTTGATTGGATTCAAACACCTCCTTATTATAAGTTGCGTGCCGGAGCTTTTGCTACCAAACTGGAAGCACTTCGCCTGTTACACATCCTCAAACGCGACTACTCCAATGCTTATTTGGCCATCGATAAAAACATCAAACCCTACGAACTGATCGGAAGTATTTATTAATATAATGGTGTGGATAAATAGTGCAGCATGAGTAAGAGAAGAAATCCAACTGGGCTTTCCGGGATCGACCTGATTGCCTTTTCCTTTTTCCTGGGGTTGGTGGGGGTTGGCTGGCTTATGGTTTATACGGTGAGTTATCAGGAAGGCCTAGATATCGGTGATTTTCTGAGTACGCCTTCCGGCAAACAAACAATTTGGATTGGTATTAGTGCTTTTGCTTTTGCCTTTATCATACTGATTGATGCTACTTTTTGGCAGTCATTGGCTTACCCGATTTATATCACTTCGCTCGTATTGCTTGTTGGGGTACTTGTCTTTGGTGCTAATATCAATGGAGCTACCTCTTGGTATCGGATTGGTTCGTTTACTTTTCAGCCCTCCGAAATAGCAAAATTTGGAACGAGTCTTGCACTGGCCAGTTATCTGAGTTCGTATAGTACTAATTTGCGGGAGTTTCGATCTCAAATTACTTCATTCAGTCTTTTTCTGGTGCCTATTGCCCTCATTATGCTGCAATCAGACCCTGGCTCTGCCTTGGTTTTTATGTCTTTTTTGATTCCGCTTTACCGGGAGGGCCTTTCGGCAAATTTTTACATCGTCGGTATCTATTCGACCGTTTTGCTAACGCTTGGCTTGGTCGCAAGCCCACTTTATATAGCAGCAGCTTTGCTGCTGATATCAGTGGTGGTCATGTCCATGAATTTTGAAAAGAAGTTGTATTGGCTTATGGGGGCACTGTTGAGTGCAGCTATCGCGCTATATCTGATTCGTGAAAATGGGATGGCGTTTTTAATGTATATCGTGTTAGGAGGTATTGCATTGTTTGCATTATATGGTGGGTTGCTTTTGCAAAAGCGAAAAGGAAGAGTCGTCCAATTACTCATGGTTGCTATCATTGTGGGCGTTGGTTTATCATATACTACCAACTATGTATTTAACAATGTGTTGAAACCGCACCACCAAAACCGAATCAATGCATGGCTGAGGCCAGAGCTCTGCGATAAAGCATCTTTATACAATATCATTCAATCAAAAATGGCGATTGGTTCTGGTGGATGGGATGGTAAAGGCTTTTTGAGAGGAACGATGACTAAGCTCAACTATGTACCCGAACAAACAACTGATTTTATTTTCTGTACAGTAGGCGAAGAACAAGGATTCATTGGTAGTTTTGCCATTATCACTTTGTTTTTATTATTCCTTATTCGGATTACCATTATCGCCGAGCGACAGAAAACCAAGTTTGCCCGGATTTATGCCTATAGTATTGCAGGAATACTTTTTGTCCACTTTTTGATAAATATCGGGATGACAATGGGACTTATGCCAGTAATTGGTATTCCTTTGCCTTTTATTAGTAAGGGTGGGTCTTCTTTGCTTGGTTTCACTGTTATGATTGCCGTACTACTCAAACTGGACAGTAGCCGCAACCGAGTGTAAATATTCCAATCTGATCTGTACCTTTGTTTGTTCAGCGTTTACATTTAAGCCATAATTCAGGAAATGTTTCAATTTCAACTTCAACATACAGATGCCGAATCAAGTGCCAGAGCTGGTACGATTACTACGGCACATGGTTCCATTCAGACACCCATTTTTATGCCTGTTGGTACCGTGGGTACGGTAAAAGGTGTTCATCAACGAGAATTAAAAGAAGACATACAAGCCCAAATTATTCTGGGTAATACTTACCATTTGTACCTGCGGCCTGGCATTGATATTTTAGAAAAGGCCGGAGGTTTACATAAATTCAATGGCTGGGATCGCCCCATCTTGACAGATAGTGGCGGCTATCAGGTATATTCTTTGAGTCATCGTCGAAAAATTACGGAAGAAGGGGTCACCTTCGCTTCCCATATTGATGGTTCTAAGCACTTTTTTAGTCCTGAGCGTGCAATGGATATTCAGCGTAGTATTGGTGCTGATATAATTATGGCCTTTGACGAATGTCCCCCTTATCCTTCTGATTATAAATATGCGAAGACCTCAATGGAGTTGACGCATCGCTGGCTAAAGCGCTGTTGCGATCATTTTGACAATACGCCAGATCGGTATGGCTATGGCCAAACATTGATACCGATTGTACAGGGGAGCACGTACGATGATTTACGTCGGGCTTCCGCCGAAACAATTGCCTCTTTTGATCGACCTGCAAATGCTATTGGTGGACTTTCGGTCGGAGAACCTACAGAAGAAATTTACAAATACACTGATTTGGTGTGTCAGGTTTTGCCAAAAGATAAGCCACGTTACCTAATGGGAGTGGGTACGCCGATCAATATTTTAGAATGCATTGCCTTGGGGGTTGATATGTTTGACTGTGTTTTACCAACCCGCAACGCCCGTCATGGACTATTATATACCGCCAAAGGTATTATGAATATGAAAAATGCCAAATGGAAAGATGATATGAGTCCGATCGATCCGGATGGCCCTTGTCCAACCAGTCGTTTTTATAGTAAGGCATACCTTCGCCATTTGCTGCACAGCAAAGAATTGCTAGGCGGACAAATTGCAAGCTTGCACAATTTGAGTTTCTTTTTGTGGTTGGTTGGTGAAGCTCGGAAGCATATCATCGAAGGTGATTTTCGGTCTTGGAAAGACCAAATGGTTAAGGATATGCAAATTAGGTTGTAATTTTGTTAAGCTGTTATACATTTGCAGACCTAGTGCGTTAGCTTAGTGAACACAACAACTTGCAGGGAATCAAATACCATACATGATGTTTAAGAAACTGGATCGATATATCATCAAAAAGTTTTTAAGAACTTTTTTCTTTACCGTTCTCATTTTTACAATGATTTCGGTGATTATTGATTTCAGTGAAAAAGTCGAAAACTTTATTGAGTCTGGTATTACTCGCAAACAGATCTTTATTGACTATTATCCCAACTTTATCTTGTATATCGATGGGTTGTTGTGGCCACTGTTTACCTTAATTGCCGTTATTTTCTTTACTTCCCGTATGGCTTACAACTCTGAAATTATTTCCATTTTTAATGCTGGTGTTAGTTTCAGGCGTTTGATGGTGCCTTATCTGATGGGGGCAGCCATTATTGCAGGAATTCAGTTATTGGCGAACCACTATTTTATTCCAAAAGGAAATAAAACTAGGCTTGATATTGTACACGAGTATATTTGGCGGGATAACGATAAAGGAAAGACTCGGGATGTACATATGTTTATTAGTCCCGATACCAAGATTTATGTCAATTTTTATCGAAAACGAGATAGTACCGCCAATAAGTTTCGTATGGAGCGCTTCGAAGATGGCGAATTGGTTTATTTGCTAAAAGCTAATACTGCCGAATGGAAAGGTTATCCTGATAATTGGAGCTTGCGAAGCTATGAAATTCGAGAGTTTAATGGAAAAGAAGAAAATCTTGTACTTGGTAAAGGAGCACGATTGGACACCACTTTTGCATTGACACCCGATGACTTTGTCGATTATCTGGAGCAACAAACCATGATGACGACACCTGAGCTTACCAGCTTTATTGCCTTACAGCGTCGAAGAGGTGTGGGGAACACCCAGAAGTACGAAATTGAACTACACAGGCGAACTGCCGATCCGTTTACTATATTTATTCTCACCATTATAGGTATGACCATTGCTGCCAGAAAGATTAGGGGTGGGATGGGGCTACACCTTGCAGTTGGTATTGGCCTTGGAGCTATGTTTATTTTCTTGTCTAGGTTTTCAATGGTATTTGCTACCGGGCAGGCTATTCCAGTCTTATTGGGCATTTGGATTCCCAATATTGTGTTTTCCCTTGTGGCTTTTTATCTGATTTTGCGTGCACAGAAGTAAGTTTTGTATTTGCCTTGAGCGAAGAAATAGCTTGGTTCGTAAGTGAGTGCTGTCATTTAAGGGACTCAATTATACTTTCCTGTTTATTTATACATCAACAGCATTTTGTGTAACTGATTTTGTTTAATGTTTTCTTAAACAAGTTGTCAAATAGTACCAAATAGGGTGGGTTTTACTGCTAATTTGAACCTTTTTGAGGCAAAAAGTATGAATTCTTGAACATAAACTAGCTTGTTTTCAAAAAATATTGAAACGAAAGAAAAAATGCCAAAAATCAGACAAAACACATAAGGTGCTGGTTGTTAGGTTTTTATTTGTGTTTTGGTGTGAATGTACGCTCATTTCTTTCAAAACTTATTGAAACAAAGTTCCATAAGTTTGAATTTGTTTAACTTTTACGTATATTTGATTCAACAATAACGGTAAACGTTAAACAAAAACAACAAACGATGTCTCAGATAGAATTTTATAACCGATTCGACAAAATGGCAGCCCTACTGCATTCTTTCGCTTACACTCTTACAAAGAATGTAGAGGATGCAAAAGATTTATACCAAGAAACTGCTTTCAGGGCAATGACAAATCGTGAGAAATTTCGCCCTGGGACCAATTTTAAAGCTTGGCTTTTTACCATCATGAAGAACATCTTCATCAATAACTACCGTAAAAAGACCAAAGCAAACACCATTATGGACTCTACCGACAACATGTACTACATCAATTCGGGTAGTGTCAGCATTTCGAATGGTGCAGAATCCAGCATTATGATGCAAGAACTCACGAAAATGATTGCGGAGCTTGATGACAGCATTAAAATTCCTTTCTTGATGCATTACCAAGGATACAAGTATCAGGAAATTGCCGATCATCTTGATTTGCCTCTGGGTACCGTCAAGAGTCGTATCTTTTTTGCTCGCAAAGAGCTGAAAAGTATGATTGGTAAGCGATATAGCAACCTAGATACTCTGAGAGAACGTGCAAAATAAAGATTCCATACTATAATTATATATGCTTTACAGACGGCGATTGGGGTTCCCTAATCGCCGTTTTTTGATACTTTTCTTTTAATTTGAGCATCTTTACCCAACCTGGGGTGATTACTGAATTCATTCAAATTAAATAGCTTGGGGTTTAAAAAAGATTTTAAAGACAAACTGTATGCTTGGTCGCAGACTGTTCACCGGCCACTTCCGTGGAAAGGGATTGATGATCCTTACTTGATATGGCTCTCAGAAATCTTGCTGCAACAAACCCGAGTAGATCAGGGCTTACCGTACTATCTTAAGTTTAAAGAACACTATCCAACGGTGGAGGATATGGCAAATGCTCCCGAAGATGATATCATGAAACTTTGGGAAGGTTTGGGGTATTATTCGCGGGCACGCAATATGCACGCTACTGCAAAATATATTGCGCTTGAGCGCAATGGGATCTTTCCAAATACCTACCGTGAAATACTAGATCTAAAGGGGGTTGGGCCATATACTGCGGCAGCAATTGCTTCCTTCGCTTTCAACTTACCGCATGCCGTGGTCGATGGAAATGTCTATCGGGTGTTGGCCAGGATTTTTGCTATTGATACCCCTTCAGATAGTACAGAAGGGAAAAAACAATTTGCTGAACTTGCACACGAATTACTCGATAAGGAGAATCCCGGGAAGTACAATCAAGCAATTATGGACTTTGGTGCGACCCAATGTACACCCAAAAATCCAGCTTGCAGTGATTGTGTTATGTCTGACCATTGTCAGGCTTTCGCCAAACAAGCCGTAGCGCAATATCCGATCAAAACAAAAAAACTGAAGCGAAAGAAGCGCTACTTTAATTATCTAGTCTTGAATATAGATGGTCAAGTTTATATCCGGAAAAGAACACAAAAGGATATCTGGCAAAAATTGTATGAATTTCCGCTGATTGAAACAACAGAAGAGATTAGCGAATTGGGTGATCTGGAAAAAAGTGAGGCATGGCAGCAGTGGCTACATGAGCAGCCAGTAAAAATAGACCGAAAATCAAAACCATACAAACAGACACTTACACACCAATTGATTCATGCGTGTTTTTGGGAATTCCATCTGGATGCAGCTATTAATTTAACAGATTTTGACTTCCAATTAGTAGATCGGAAAAACTTGCGTAAATTTGCATTCCCTAAAATCATTGATTGGTATTTAGGGGATAAATCGCTATATTTAAATTTGTTCTAATAGCTGAAAAGAGCCGATCGGGCAGGTATTTTCATTTTCTTTTCAAAAAGTATTTTCCTGTTCCTCCATCGCCTCTTCCATTGCAGCAATTTTTAAATGTTATAAGTTATCTAGATGGTAAATCGTGTAATTTTGATTGGTAATCTGGGCAAAGACCCAGAAGTCCGCAGACTAGAAAATGGGGCTGTCGTTGCTAAATTTTCATTGGCAACGAACGAAAATTACAAGGACAAAAGTGGTGAATGGCAAACGCAGACGGAATGGCACGATATTGTTGCTTGGCGTACCTTGGCTGAGCGAGCTGAAAGCACGCTTAAAAAAGGGGCTCAGGTTTATGTAGAAGGTAAACTTACGCATCGTTCTTGGCAAGATCAGGACGGCAACAACCGCCGAACTACCGAAGTGGTAGCAAACTATTTCCGACAAATCGGAAAAAGAGATGGCAGTAGTTCAAGCCCTAACTCATTTCCCGGTGCTGATGACGAACCGGTAGCAATTACAGGAGGGGATTCTGTAAGCAAAGAAACATCTAATATGGGTGGTTCTTCAGATGCTTCTGAACAGGCAGACGATGACTTGCCGTTCTAAGCATGAACATGAAGTAATAATTAAGCGAATTTATTGACATCGAATTCAATTTTGCTTTTTTGTCTTCATATCTAAACCAAATTTTTTAAACAAATTTGTGTTTCCTTGGAAACAGAAGCTGCTGATAGTTACCTGGAGATATTTCAACTACTATTATTATTTGCAAATAATATACCTGTTGATGCTATTCTCGGATTGCTCGGAATTGTACTTCTTCTCGTTTGTTCTGCTCTGATCTCTGGTTCTGAAGTCGCTTTCTTTTCCCTCAATGCCAATGATTGGTATCAACTCGAACAAGAAGAAAATCAAACGTCCAAACTTATCCTTCAAATGACAGCAAAGCCGAGAACTTTGCTGGCTACCATACTGATTAGCAATAACTTCATCAATGTAGCTATTGTCATTATTTCCAGTTTTTTGCAGGCTCGATATCTGCCCGATCATTTGTTTATTAATTGGGCTGCTTTGATATGTGGCCTTGTTCAGATCACAGATCCTGAGACGATTGCACTGGTCTCCAAAGGATTGGTATTTTCTATTACCGTGGTGGGGATTACAGCCTTGTTGGTTTTGTTTGGTGAAATTGCGCCAAAGGTATATGCACGGCAAAACAATATTGTCCTGGCTAGATTTATGTCCCGACCATTGAATTTTTTGATGAAAATATTTTCTCCTTTTAGCTTTTTGTTGGTCAACTGGACTAAAGAACTGGAAGTCCGGCTTTCTAATCGTACTAAAGCTGGTAATGTTGCAAGTAGAGAAGATATTGATGAAGCAATTGACTTGACCGTTAACCTGGAAGAAAATACTGCCGAAGAAATTGATTTGCTCAAGCGTATTGTCAAATTTGGAGATGTTTCGGTTAAACAAATTATGTGTTCCAGAGTCGATGTAGTCGCTATTGATTTTCGTCTCAATTACCACGAACTACTCCATGTGGTACAACAGTCGGGCTTTTCAAGAATTCCGGTATATGACGATGATTTTGATAATGTAACGGGTATTCTATATGTTAAGGACTTGATAGGCCATTTGCATGAAGAAAAGGATTTTGAATGGCAAGCTCTTATTCGACCGGATGTTTTATACGTACCTGAAGCAAAGAAAATTGACGATTTGCTTCGCGATTTTCAGCGGGCACACATGCACATGGCTATCGTGGTAGATGAGTATGGCGGCAGTTCTGGCATTGTGACAATGGAAGACATCCTGGAGGAAGTACTAGGTGAAATCAAGGATGAATTTGATGAAGACGAAGAAGTTGTCTATCGACAATTAGATGATTATAATTTTTTGTTTGAAGGTAAAACCTTGCTCAATG
>JALEHC010000017.1 GCA_022763215.1 Saprospiraceae bacterium | reverse complement strand
ATTCAAAAGCAGAAGAAGGTTGATCCGATTCCATGTATCGAATACTTTTCTGAATAATGCTTTGAATTTCTTCTTCTTCTGAGTCTTCTTCAAAATCCTCATCATCGTAGTCCTCATCATCGTCATCGCCATCCTCTTCCTCTTCTTCTTCTCCAAAACCTTCCTCATTATCGTGCACATGTGTCAATTCTAATGCGGGCTCGTCTTCTTGCGTATCGTCACTTGATTCTTCCGCATCAACTGCTATTTCTGACGCTTCTTTTCGTTCGTCATCCGGAAGCAAGTCCATGCCGGGGATATCCGTTAAGTCGATAGATGACTCTTCCTCTGGTTCTTCAGCTATTTCTTCTTGTTGTTGAGGAATTGTTGGTTCATCAAAAGTGAAAGTCAGATGCCTGATTTGCTCCCAACTCGCCAGATCGCCCGTTTGTTTGAAGAAAATCTCGTAGTTATTGTGTTTGAAAACCCTCCATTCAATGCGATCCATATTTCGGAGCATACGCAAGAATTCACCTGCTTCAGTTGAAATATCGCGCATAACCTGAAGATGTTCATTAAAACGATCCTCATTAAAATTAGAATCTGAATCGCGTAGTTTGCGTTTTTGTCTACGCAAATCAAGGTATTGATCTTGCCAGTAGTTGATATATTGAATGATATCGCTGACGCGGTCAAACTCTGTTTCCACTTCTATAAGCTGGCCATTCTCGTCTTCGGTCATTCCTTTGACGACAACAGGAATAATGCGATCTTTCTTCTCTTGAAGTAATTTCAGGCCCTTACTCATACACTGAGCCGACTTCAAAAAATTATCACTAATCAGCAATAGGATAGGCTGATAAACGGTAAGCAATTGTTTTGAAAGAGGGGCTTCTTCGGTTGATTTTCCACCAACATAGTGTTGAAAGGAATAACCGGCCTGACTTAGGTGCTCATCAATCTGTTGAGCAATGCTTTCATTAGCTTGACTATAGGCTATAGCAACGGTTTTCGTGCTCATGAAGTGGTTTTTTGTGTTGAATATAGAATTTATCAGGCAAAATCACTAATCTTTGCCTTACATCTGTTCGCTTACTAACTGTTGGATAAAGCGGTCAAAATCATTTTTGAAGCTTTCATACTTGCTGGTTGCTGGTCCGTTAAATCCAGTGTGAATACGTCTGACCTTTCCTTGACGATCAAGAATGATCATGGTCGGGTAGGAGAGAACATGGTTTAGCATTGGTAGTGCTCTGGCCGCTTGTTCTTTTTCATAATATCCACCATATAAAAGGTCGTATTGCAAATCCATATTTTCCTGATACCTTTTCAAACCAGCAAGAGCCTCCGTTTTTGCACTTTTCTTTTCAAATGCAATCCCAACTACTTCCAAGTCCATGTCAGGGTGCTCTTTCAAATAATTGTTCAGAAACTTTACCTCATCCCGGCAGTTTGGGCACCAGGTGCCAAGTATTTGAACGATGGTAACTTTATTCTGGTATTTAGAATCCTCTAAACTTACCATTTCGTTATCAGCATTCGGAAATGTAAATGAAACACGGTCATAACCTTCTTTCAAGAAAGTAAGCTCATTTGGATCAGTCAGTTCAAATTCAGGATTGCGTTTGGCTTCCCAGGTAGTTCGGTAGTGGGTTCCTGATCGAAAAGAACCGATCAAGGAGGAATCATCCATGATTTTTGCTTCAAACAAAAAAGCATGGGCTCCATCAAAAACAGACATGTACATTTTGTTTCCTTGAACAGTGCCTTCGAGGTAACGGTAATCTCCGGTTTCAGTTAAGAAGGTACCCTGAATATCATTACCATTTTGTTTGAATTCACCGATTGCTTTATAGGCATCTTCTGTATCTACTTCAAAAGTCGTTTCCCATTTTCCACTCAAGTCCATTTTGGGCTTTTTTTGCAAATTGGTAAAGCGGTAATCTTGACCGTGGTATGCTACAAACGGGATGCTGTAATTTTCGCGATTACGATCGATCCAGACGCCCTCCAACACACTTTCTTCGTATATGGCCTTTATGTAAGAGTCAAATACCGGGAACTCAATAATCACAGTATCCTTCGCAGTAGCTCGATCAATGCCCATGGTGATATCATCAAGTATGATGCGTTCTTCCCCATTTAATAATTCGATATGAAAAGACTCCTCATTATCATAAACCACTTCAAAGTTGAACGGAAGTTGCCCCTGAGTCACTTCCTCAAATTCGAGATTCATTTTTTCTGGTAAAGGTTCGCCTTTTGGATTTGGCGTTACTGGATTTAGCTCCAGCTTCAATACGCCACGCCAGGGGCCAGGAGCAAGTCCTGAAAACTGATTTGGAATAACAAAACAAGCATTCATTCCAATGCTCATCAGGAACAATAAACCGAAAAGTAAAAGCCCATTTCTTCTGATCATACGGTTATTTTGATTTTTCACCTGTAAACTGATCTTCTTTATACTTAAAAAGTACATTGAAAGTTGTCAGACTTCCGTAAATACGTGTAATGTATTGTTGTAAATTGACTTTTTCTTCGTCATTCATATTTTTACTGGCGTTGATACGCTGTTCCATGACACGTAAGCGATCTCTAACCATAACGATTTTGTGAAAAAAAGTTTCAATAGGAATTTCCTTTTCTTTGAGGCCTTCCTCGCCTGGACGTAAAATCATGACGCCATCTTTCCATTTATCGCCCAAATGTACAATCTGGCTTACGTCAGAATATAAATCCAAAACTTTTCTGAGGCTTTTTTCAACTTCCGTTAAACTCAAACCTTCTTCAGCAGGCTCCGCTTCTATGATTTCCCATTCCTGGTAGTTTTTACCTACTTGCTTGATTCCATAAAGCAAAAAGGAAACATCATAGGCTACTTTGTGAATACGGATAATAACTCCTTTGCCAAAAGCAGGGTGATTAACGCGGGAACCTACACCCAGAATTTGCTGTTCGCTCATATCTCTTTGTCGTTTACTTCAAGGTTCAACTGACCTTCTGATTTTGCAATAATGGTGGATACCGTAGCATCACCAGTTACATTTACTACGGTACGACACATGTCAAGGATTCGGTCAACCGGGAAAATTATGGCAATCCAAGCCGGATTTAAGCCAACCGACTGCAATACAATAATCATCATCACTAATCCTGCACTTGGTACAGCGGCTGAACCAATGGAAGCCAGCGTTGCTGTCAATACTATAGTAAGCTGTTGCGAAATCGACAGGTCTACCATATGCATTTGAGCCATAAACACTACCGCTACTGCCTGATACAGGCTGGTACCATCCATATTGACCGTAGCTCCAATCGGTAGTACAAAGTTGGTCACTGTTTTTGAGACACCTATATTATCGCGTACACACTCCATCGTGACGGGCAAAGTTGCGGCACTTGAGCTAGTCGAAAATGCCAGAAACTGAGCCGGACTGATTCGACGGAAAAAGTCTCCATACTTAAGTTGAGGTACCACTAATCGTACAAAAAGCGGATAGAAAATAAAGATCATAAAAAACAAACCAGCTACCAGTACCAGCGAATAACTCAACAAGCCTTTAAATATTTCGATTACCTCGGCGGTTGTTTCAGCCATTTTGGCCAATACTCCGGCCATGAGGGCAAATACGAAAAAGGGAGCCGCATTCATTACGATTTCTACCATTTTCAGGAATACTTCATTGGTACCATTTACAAAGTCGATGACTGGTTTACCAACGTCCTTGGGCAAGGAAGCTAATACAATACCAAAGAATATGGCAAAAAAGATGACTTGTAACATTTTACCGCCATCGCTTAGCGCGGAAAATATATTGTCAGGTACAAAATCGACCAGGAACTGCAGTGGACTACCTTGCATCTTTTCTGCATTTTCCATGCGTTCTTGTACACCTTCGGCTTTTCTTTCTGCTTCCAACAATGCATTGGCTTCCTGAGTCATTTCTGCATATTCAGGATCATTCAGAAAATTCTTGCCATCTAGTATTTCTACCCCAGGGGTTTCATTCACCCAGATTTCATATTTTATTCTGTTTTTTACTCTGGATTCTTGGGCAATATACTGGCCAGGTTGCAAAGTATTAACCGCGAAAAGCCCAACAGCCACTGCTGCCACAGTGGTAATCAGGTAAGCAATCATTGTTTTAAGTCCCATCCTTCCCAAACTGGAAATATCCGACAAACTGGATATACCACTAATAATGGAAAACAAAACAAGGGGTACCGCGATAAACTTGAGTAGTCGAATAAAAATGGTTCCGAATGGATCAATAAAATCGCGCGTAAATTGATTTAGTCCAATCGAACTGGCAATCAGGGAATAAATAATACCAAGTACAAGTCCGATAATGATCTTCCAATGTAAGGCAAGCTTCTTCATACGTTGATGTTGGTTTGTAAGAATTGCCAAAATATAGAAATTCTCTTATAAATCCATTCTTTTTCAATTGATCCATTAGTCGCCAACTTTAGTATTTGCAGAATGATCGTATATATTTTAATTGTTTTAATGATCTAGGATTTTACTCATTCGTAATTTTCTTTCTTTGACATTTGTAAAAAATGAGTAAAATAGATGTCGTTCAAAGCAGATTAGAAATTTCCCACTTATTATTGCATCATGGAATTACAAAACAACTTACTGATCAGAACGGCAAAAGGGGAGGAGGTCGAACGTCCTCCGGTATGGCTTATGCGACAAGCAGGCCGAATTTTGCCTCAATATCGAGCTATTCGCAATAAGCTGTCTGGATTTAAAGAATTGGCAACAACGCCTGAGTTGGCTGCCGAAGTAACAATTCAACCAGTTGATGAACTAGACGTTGATGCCGCCATTATTTTTTCCGATATCTTAGTCATTCCAGAATCGATGGGATTAGATTATGAGATGATAGAAAAAAAAGGGCCATTATTCCCAGAGGTCATCAAATCTCCTGCAGATGTCGAAAAACTTCGATCTGGTGAAGATGCCGCAGCTCACCTAGAATATGTTTATGAATCACTTCGAATCACCATCAAGGAATTGAATGGCAGGGT
>JALEHC010000016.1 GCA_022763215.1 Saprospiraceae bacterium | reverse complement strand
CTTTTTTAATTTGGGCTAATATTTCCTGCGCTTTCGCGAAATTCCATTCTTCTTCTTTGATCTTTTTCAAGGTCATCTGAGCTTCGGCATTTTGGCCATTTAACAGATAAGCCAACCCGAGAAACCACTTTTGTTCCTGCTCAAATCTGTTTGCAAAAACCCGATCATCCTTTAACAGATCTATGGCATCTGACAACTGCTCATCATACAAATATGACAAAGCCAAGTAAAAATGATCCTCCACAGTCAATTGCTGGCTATTACTTAATCGCTCCCAGTTTTGGATAGCTTTCGAATAATTCTTTTCCAGATAATCATTAATCGCATTTTGTCTTAATTCGGCCACTTCATCCGATACACTTTTGCGAGATCCAGGATGGTCATATATTGATTCTTTTAAATAATTATTGGCCAATGCCACTGCGGAAAATCGTTCTTGTTGTGGCGAAAAGATTGAAAACAAGGAGAAACCAATCAATAAAGAGGCAGCTATACTCCCAGCCCAGACTAAGTACCGAATGCGAACAAGTTTAGGTTTTATATTTCGAGAAAGATTAAAATCTTTTTCCAGTTTTTCTGACCATTGTTGTTTTAGTTCAGCATCAAATTTTTGTTTTAGAAACTGCTTGGTTTTCTTTTCTTGCTGATCTAAATCGTCATTTTCTTTAAAAAATCCATTTTCGTAGCTCATGTCCCTTTGTTTTTGCAATGATTGAATTAGCTGATAAAATGTTCTACACTATTGATTGTTGATACGCAAATAGAAATCACGCAGCTTATCCATACAACGCTGCTTTTGTTTTCTAGTAGCAGCCGGGCTTTTTTCCAATTGCTCGGCCAAATCATTGAGTGAAATTCCATCATAGTAAAAAGCCTTTAAAACGCGCTGGCAGTCTGGACACATCTGGTCCCAGGCTTTATTTAATTCTTCCATTACTTCCGGATCAATATTTTCTTCTTCTTCAGAGGATTTTTCAAAACTATCTTCCAAAGAATCCTTATTTTTATGTTTTCGAAGTTTATCCAGATACATTTGTCCTGCAACCTGAGTAAAGAGAAAACGGAGGTTACCATAAGCAATCTTTCCATCCAATAACCGCTGATGGAACTTAAGCATACCGTCCATGGTCGCATCATAGGCATCTTGCCATTCTGCCTGATATTTCCTCGAAATATATTGGACCGTTTCTTCAAATTGACTCAAAAATATCTCTTCAAACAAGGTGTTATCGCCTGATTGCATATTGCTTAAGAGATTTTTGAAGTCGGCTTCCGTCAGGCCAAAGTTCTGTTTTTTAGCTTTTGGTACTTTTAGGTTCAAGACTGTGGTATTTTAATTAGTGCAGGTATGTTAATAGTTTGATAGCTTTCGTGTTTATCTTATAACTTTTACTTAGGACAATTGTGACTTTGCCATATAAAAAATATTTTTTTTGACTTTTTAGTCACACTCATACAAACCCTCGAGTTCTACAATAAAAATACATTATGATTGGAAGAAATTTTCTATTTATCGCGCTCTTGTTATTAACAAGCTTAAGTTTGAATGCTCAGTCGAACTATCGTTCTGACGAATTAATTATCAAATTCTCTGATCTATCTGGTCTTACACAAAACGTTGTTTTTCTCAACCAGATACAAGCTAGTCCCACTGCAGCACTAGCAGATGGACTTACTTTCAAATTTCAAATTGGTGGAGGTTTTCCAAAAACTATTTATGAAGCGGGCACAGGTACTTATCACACTTTTTTCAACATTATTGACATTTTGGAACATACCCTTGGTAAAGCAAAAGTAGATGGTGGAAGCCTAAACTATGAAATTGAAATTCCCCCCTTAAACGATGGAGGACTACTGCCTTCTAGTTCTGGACTTTTGTCGCTTTCTAACTGTAGCAACTACCCAGGTGTTTTCCCGGCAAACGTTGGTGGCACTGCAAATATCAAAGTAGGAATTATCGATACAGGCGTTGATACGCCTGCGATTAATGCCAATTTTGGAAATATCGTAACGCAAGTTATTGATTTGACCGATTCCGATGCTGGTGGTGCTGATACGGATAGCCACGGAACTCGTGTAACGAGTATCGTGGCGGATGTATTGACTCATATGGGAGCAACGAATGCATCTATAATCATGATCAAAGCATTTAGAAACGGAACCGGCTTATTGTTTAATACGCTGAGAGGCTTAGAAGCACTCAAAAATGAAAACGTAAAAGTCATCAATATGTCTTTTGGCTTTACACCTGACCCAGCTGATCTTCACTCCGAAGACCTTTTCGCTGACTTTCTTCACCTTTTGCAACAAAATGATATTCTGGCAGTTGTTTCTTCTGGTAATGAAGGATTAAATCTAAACAATAATGATTATTTCCCTTCTACTATTGCTGGTACGAATAACCTTATCTCGGTAGGTTCTTCAGATTGTAGCGGTGATTTGTCTTCTTTTAGTAATTATGGTGATAATATTGTTCACCTTCTCGCTCCAGGCGAAAATATCACAACAGTTTATCCATCTGGAGAATGGGGACACTCAACAGGCACCTCTTTTTCAACACCTTTGGTAAGCGGCTTGGCTGCTATTTATGCTAGTCAGCAAACTGGAAGTTATAGCCTAGATAAGGTAAAATGCAAAGTTGTTTCCTCTGCTTACACTGATGAAAGATTGGTAAATAATACTTCGTCAGGTGGTATACTTGATTACGACAATTCTGTTTGTCCTGGTTACTATCTTCTTTCTCAACCGGAGATACCAGTATCTACGAATACCATTCAAGGTATTGAACTCATGCCTAATCCATTTGTAGACCAGCTACAGCTCCAAATTAATTCATCATCGACGGGAAGGACTACTTTCGAGCTTTTTAATACGACTGGTCAGAGATTGCTAAGCCAAACAATAGAAGTACAAAAGGGCTTTAATCAGATTAACATAAAGACATCTAGCCAATGGCCGGCAGGCGTTTATTTTGCAAAAATCATGGTGGAAGGCCAATCACAGATTGTCACTCAACAGCTTATAAAACGTTAAATATCTTTAGTCTTATCCGTGTTTGGAACTTAAAAGGTTACTATTATGTATCCTTGATAGTTTCAAACACTTTTTATGAACCACACCGAACTAAACCTTTCGTATTTTGCGCAAAGCAAAACATCCCTTGCTCGTATCCTTTTCACTTGCTTTTTTGCATTCCTCATTTATCCAAGTTTTGGTCAAGTATCTCCTGCCGATTCGATAAAAGCCCAAGTTCAAAACTACAGTGCTGACAATCCTGAATTAGACCAACAACTTCAGTATATTCGGTCATTATTGCCGAGTTACCAAAACCAACCGCTTGGCAAAGCCGAACTAATCCACCAGCTTGCGCTCAAACATCACAATGCCGGGCAGCTAGATTCCTGTAAACACTTTATAGATTTTGCCATTGATTTGAGGCTAAAACATTCGGCAAAGCCTTTGCACCTTGGCAGAAGCTTGTTTTTGGCTGGTGCCAATTACAAGCTACTCTATTACTACCGAATTGCTGAAAATTATTTAAAGGACGCTATCGAGGTCTTCCTAAAGGGCAACGAAGAAAGCCGTGCGGCAGATGTTCACATGGATTTAGCTCGATTATACAAACGGGAAGGTAACTATGAAGCTGCATTATTTAACCTGAATAAAGCCAGAGATATTTATGAAGCCTCCGAAGCCTTATTCGATTTATTGATTTCTGTACAGATTGAAGGTGCTATTTATGACGACCTTGACCGCAATCAATTAGCGGAGTCTCGCTATAAAAATGCACTCCGAAAGGTAGACCTGGAAGTTGCGGATAAAAATTTAGCGGAAGCTTTTAAAGCAGGCATTTACAATAATCTGGGCCTACTACTCCTCAAAACCAACGAATATGATACGGCAGAACATTATCTAAAAAGAGCCCAAAATGCTTTTAATATATATTACACCTTCCAAGAAGATGCATATATTCTGAGCCAAATTGTCAATGTCCAAGCCAATTTGGCGAAGCTTTACAATAAAACCAATGCTTATCAATTGGCTCTTGAAGCTTCTTCCCATGGGCTTCAGGTGGGAGCTGAAGCATTTGCCACTACTCAGCAAACCATATTAGCAGAGCTATACCAACACCGTGCTTTGGCTTTCGCCAAATCCAACCGCCATGAAGAGGCACAGCAAGCAATTGATCGTGCATATACCAGTCTGATTCCTACTTTTGAAGGAGTTTTATCTCAAGCAATTCTTAAAGAAGCCCCTATCATTAGCAGACTGACACTTCTGGGAGTAATTGCTACTCATGCAGAAGTGTTAATTGCATTGGAAAAACCCAAGGAAGCACTACAGCGCTATGAAATGCTAGACTTCTTAGTTGACCAAATTCGCTTAAACAACCTTTTACAAGAAGATCGGCACACTATTCAAAAAAGGTCTAGTATTTATTATGAGGCTGCGATCAATCTAGCATTCGAATTGTGCCAGCATGAGCCTGAATATTGTAAAAATGCCTACCACTTTATCGCCAAAAACAAAGCCAATTTTCTGTTACAAGACATACAAAGTAGAAGTATAAAAACTTATTCTGATGTGCCTGATGATATCCTGATCAAAGAGGAAAGGCTTCGACAACAAATTTTGGAATATGAAACCAGTGAAGAAAGAAATCAAATAACCAACATTGACAATGCAAAACATGAATACTTTGAGTTTTTGCAACAGGTCAAAAAAGACTATCCGGTTTACTACAACTTTAAATACACTATAGATGAGCCCTTGGATGTGATGGAAGTTCAAAGTATGTTACCCCAAAACACTTTGCTTCTCGATTTTTTTGTCGGTCAGGAAAATATCTTCACATTTGCGATAAGCAATTCAGGCTACAGCTTGGAAAGAGCAGGTACACTTCATAATTTCAAAAAACTTTGTCAGGAATTACGAACTGCTATTGAGCTTCAAAAAAAAGATCAAGCTTATTTAGATCCAGCCTACTTGCTCTACACTACTTTGCTGGAACCTTCACTTGAAAAACATTCGGGCAAGGAGCGTTTAATCATAATACAAGATCAAACACTCAATAATTTTGCCTTCGAAACTTTGCTTACGCAAAAAACGGATGCCTGGCTTGGAAAACAAAATCCCTATTTATTAAAAGAGTATGCCATTAGTTATTTGTACAGCAATCACTTCTTAAAAGAAAAGACCTATTCCAATAGCAAAACAGCACAACAACCCTATGCCGGATTTGGACTTGAGTATGATGATTTGACGCTTAGGGGCGCAAAAGCATACTCGAAAGAGGAATTAAGTGAAGCTTGGTCAGAACGTGCTATCGGTCAACTTTTTTATACCAACGATGAAATCCTGGAATCGCAAAAAATTTGGGGCGGTCAAGTCTGGTTAAATGAACAAGCAACTAGAACAACTTTTTTTGAAAACGGCTTAGATGCGCGTATCCTTCATTTTGCTATGCATGGTTTGCTGGATGAAAACAAGCCACTGAATTCTGCCTTAGTTTTTCACAGAAAAGATAGTCTATCCGAATTTTTGCTAAAAGCAGGAAACCTTTACCAAACATCGCTAGCTGCTGAACTAGCTGTTTTAAGTGCCTGTCAAACTGCTTATGAAGGAGCGAATGATCATGTATACAGCCTCCGCAGTTTGGCACGAGCCTTTACTTATGCTGGTTGTAAGAGCCTGGTAGCCAGCCTCTGGAATGCAACCGATAAAAGTTCAAAAGAAATTGTAGTTGATTATTACAAACAATTGCAAGAAGGACTTCCAAAAGATATTGCTTTACAAAGAGCCAAACTAAAATACCTGGAAGAAACACCTCCGGCTTTTGGCCATCCGTTTTATTGGGCGCCACTTATTCAAACCGGAAGTACAAAAGCCATTCGTTCGAACAGCGGACTTTCTTTTGTCTGGGTAGGAGGAGTTGGTGTATTAGCCATCCTTTTAACCATTTTCTGGTGGCGCAGAAAAACATAAAGGGGGCCCACCAACGCAGGCCCCCGAAGTAATTGGAAGAAAAGGTTGATTCAATGAACCAACCTTTTGATCTTATTCAATAATTAGTCGCTTTGTTACAATCGAACCATCCCTCTGAGTCATGCTCAACATGTACAGTCCAGATGAAAGATCAGAAACATTTATGCGATACTCTGTATCTTGATGATCAACCCGGAACGTTTTCACGATTTGACCACTTGCGTTAAATATTTGCAAATCGCTATTTTCAGCAAGCAATTCGTTATCCCAGGTTACAGTTAGGTAGTCTGTTGCAGGATTTGGAAATACTTCAAATCCTTTTTCAGCTGTAGCTGTAGCTGTAGTATTTGGAATAATAGTACGTAAGGAGTTCTCATCACCAGAATGTGCAGGAACGTCGTGGCAATTCCATGTTTGACAATAAGAATACTGGTAGCCATAATTGGTAACTGCTGTTACGCAAACACTAAAGTCTCCCACAAGACCACTGCCACCAAAAGCGAGAGTTTGGCCGATGTAAGTTCCACCTGGGTAAGTCCATTCATAATAAGCAATCTGATCGCCAGGTGTACCAGTAAATCCGTAAGCTGTGAAACAGAAGCTACAAGCCTCGCTAGCTTGGCTAGAAGAACAATTTGTATAGGCAACAAATATGTCTTCATCGCAGGTCTCAGAAATACTTACCTGCTGACAAACTTCATCCAAACATCCGTCAGGCGTCGAGATTTCAAGACAAACAGTATAAGTTGTCAAGCCACTGTATGCATGGGTAGGAGATTCCATAGTAGAAGTTGAGCCATCACCGAATGTCCATAGGTAGGAAGCCTGAGAGCCAGTTGGTACGGAACTAGTGTTGGTAAACTCATACAAACATGCACCATCGTTCGAAATCGTAAAAGAAGCCTCACAATCAGGTGAGCAAGGTGGCGGAGGTGTAGGGCACTCATTGTTGCTCAATTCTTCAACTTCACAATCTGTAATTTTTACAACGACACAATAAAGAGATCTACACAAACCAGCAGGAG
>JALEHC010000160.1 GCA_022763215.1 Saprospiraceae bacterium | reverse complement strand
CAACGACAGTTTGAATCTCTCTGCGATTTGTTGCAGTTAAGTGAATTAAAAACACAGGAAGAATTTCGTACGAATGCGAAACGATTGGCAAATCGTGCTGCATTGAATACGCATTTGGCGAAAGCCTTCAGAGCAATCGACTTTAATGCACTACGCGAAAAAAGCAAAGCTTTTAAAGTGACCTTAGCCCCGGTTAATAATTTGGAAGAAGTGTTTGCCCTGCCTGCTGCCCAAGCATTGATTCTCAAGGAACAACACGAGGATGGCACACAGAGCAAACGGGTTAAAACGGTGGTTTTTCAGCTATCGTTCCACTAATAAGTCGCGCGAATACCCTGCACAACCCTTTTGGTATTTGGAGCCATAACGGCCTCCGGAACAACCGCTTCTTTCTCACCACGGATGAGATCAAAAACATGCTCGGCAGACATCATGGCACCTTCTTGCCAACCCGGCAAAGTTGACGCTTGATCTCCAACAATATAGAAACGACGATCAGGTAGCAAAATACGCTGGTAGTCTTGCTGATCATGCTGATTGCCTACCCAACTTGGCCATGCACCTTCTTGGTGTTCAACATATTGCCAGGCAATGGTTATGCCTTTGTCGGTTGGTACGATGCGGTCATTTAAAAACTCCTTGTGTAGTTTGGCGGCACCTTTTTTGGCTTGCGCCAAACGCTCTTTTACCGGTAGTTTGCCAAATCGGGCTGCATTTTCATCATGCATATACGCTCCCGTAAGAGTTCCTTTTTTGCTAAAATATCCATTGGAAGGATACCAAATTTGTTCAATTTGATCGTCGGTCCAACTAATTCCGCCATAGATTTCGTTTTCATTGTCTTCCCAAAATCTTTCTTCGGCTTGCCAACCCACTTTACACGACGGATCAAAGGTGGTACGTTGTACTGCTTTCGCAAAATCTTTAGTAAAGTTGTTTTTAATTCGGTGTAAAATAGGGCAGGGGATATTGCTTACGCAAAAATCTGCTGTCACTTTCCCTTGTCTGCCATACCGTACCGTTACATTCCGATCGGTGACTTCGATACCGTTGACAGGTGCATTTTTCAGAATTTTGACTTTGCCTTCCAATGCACGCTCAAATCCTTTGACAATCATATCCATTCCACCTACCGGCTGGAACAGAGTCGCCTGCCACTCAAATTCCATTGGGCTATAGAATCGATGATCCCAAAATTCAGCTTCCAATAGGTCGTTCAAAACCAAATCTTTTGGGTTTTGACAGTTGTAATAAACATTAGGAGTGGGCTGGCCGTCTGGGTCGTCGGCGCAACCATCGCGGGTAGAGCCTTCATAAATATAGTCTGTGCGGCTACCATATTTATTCGGTTGGGCTGCAAGGGAACCAAACTGCTGCAACAGACCGAGAAGTTTTTCTCTGTCTTCGGCATTAAGCTCCTGATCAAGTGCCCCTTGGTTGGTTACTTTGGCTAATAACTCGGCAATATATCCTCGGGTATCATTTTGGATTTCGCGATAGACTACTGGTTTGCCATCAAATGCTTTTTCTGTTTGAAATAGATTACCCGTCGTATTCATGATGTAAGGCTCTAGCTGCACACCAAGCTCTTTACAATACCGCAATACCCGGCGATGGTGGTAAGGTAGTCGACCTGGCCCCAGATTGATATACTGATCTTCATCAATATTGACAGTAGACACTATTTTGCCTTCAGTCGGATGGTTTTCGACGACTTTATCGCCTTTCCTTCCAGTAAGGCTTCGGCCACCGAGGCGGTTGCTTGACTCCAGAATAGTAACCTCATAGCCCTCTTTGTGCATGAGGTAGGCGGTTGTCAGGCCACCGATACCAGCACCGAGAATGACAACACTTTGCCCCGCGCCACGTCCTGGCTGAAATTGAATAGGGCCACTGTTTTGATCAGGAATGTGTACAAGGTTCATGGCGACCATGGTTTCATAAAGGGCTGCTGCACCTCCGACCATACCGACATGGGAAAGGAACTTACGGCGTGTCCACCTTTGGCGGCCCCGTTTGTTAGATTTACTCATAACATGGGTTTTAGATGTT
This sequence comes from Saprospiraceae bacterium, assembly GCA_022763215.1. Lineage (GTDB taxonomy): Bacteria > Bacteroidota > Bacteroidia > Chitinophagales > Saprospiraceae > JALEHC01. The sequence goes on along the minus strand of JALEHC010000160.1, from coordinate 2,295 downwards.
TAAAAATTCCTGCCAAGCCTTAACTTGGCAGGAGTTGGGTTTATCTCAATAGGCTAATTTCGCCTTTGAGGGGCAAAATCTGACCATTTTGTAATTCTAGTTCAATATAATAAACAAATACGCCCGGATTAAGTGGTTGGCCATTAAATTCACCATCCCAACCATCCATTGGGGCATTAGGGCTAATATTTTGACGACTAAATACTTGGTTACCCCAACGGTCCATCACCTCTATCGTAATGATTTGCAATACTTCTGGCCCTGCATTGATGAAGAATATGTCATTCAGCCCGTCATCATTTGGTGAAAAAACATTCGGAATAAATACCCTTTGCTGTTGTTCGACCAGAATTTGAATGGCATCTGTTACAGAACAACCATTGTCATCAATTACCGTTACGGTGTATGTTGTCGTTTCCAGTGGCGAAACTACCGGTGTTGTGCAGCCGTTGCAACCCTCTAATGTTGGGTTCCAAATGATGGTATCGGGAGTGCCGCTAAATTGAAGATCCAGCTTCAGGGGTTCACCGAGCGGGAGCACTACATTATCGTTCCCCAGGTTGGTGGTAATTTGAGCGGTCAGCTCTGTTGGTGCATTTAGCGTAAGCTGTACCTCTGCTACACAGCCGCTTTCATCACTGGCCATAACGGAATAAGTACCTGCTTCCAGATTGGAAAATAGCGTGTTGTCGCTAAAATCACTGCCTTCAAAGCTATAGGTATAAGGTGCAATACCACCGACTACCGAATCAATTTGAATGATCCCGGATGAAGGTAAGTTACAATCAATAGGAGTCAGGCTCGTGAATATTTCAAGAGAACCACTCCCTTCAATGACGATAATTTCGTCGGTCGCTTCACAACCCGTCTCTGTATTGGTAACCGTCAGTTGGAACGTACCACCTGATGAAATTTCCGGGTTGGCGACTGTTGGATTTGTAATCTGACCACCATCGGGGGATATCCAGCTATAGCTAAATGCCGCACCTGTACTACTTTGTCCACCTATCACAATGCTATTGGCGTCACAGCTCAGGTTGAGGTCTTGCCCAGCGTCGGCTGTCGGAAGCGGGTTGATGTCAACACTAACTTCTGTGCTATTTTCCGGGCAGACCACACTAGTTTGTGTGTATGCAAAGGTGTAATTTCCGGATGGAATAGTATTAATATCAAGACTTCCATTGGCCGCATCAAAAGCACTTCCTGGTGAACCATTGACGATGCTCCAAACACCATTGGCATCTTCATCATTGAGTAGGTCAAACAAGTTTACCGTTTGGTTTTCGCTTTCGCAAAATGCCGGACTGGCGGCAACAGTTCCTGCCGATGCAGGAATCTCGACGGGTATCGTAAAGGCCGGAAGGAAATCAACCGGGCAACTCGGATTGCTCTGGTCTATGATAGAGATTAGCTGAAAGTTAAATGTCGTTTCAGGAGTAAATTGGATGCTGTTTTCAGCTGAAAGATTCGTTTCTGTAAAGGACTGGCCATTGATGGTATATTCGATATCAAAAGGCCCGTCACTACCCGTAATGGTGTACTGCAAATTTATTTCTTCACCGGAGCAGACAGCCGTTGGGAAATCGGCTTCTATGCCATAAACAGGGCAAGATAAGCTCATGCAGTTAGCTTGGAAACTTGCCGTTTCACAAGCAATTCCGTCAAAATTTGCGGTAAGCTGAATAACGACATTTTCATTTGGCGAAAGCCCACTCACCTGAAATTCATTGTCGTCAAGAAATGCACCCGACTGTCCAGATAAGACAATGACATCATAGGAAACATTATCGTACTCAGGCCATGAGAAGGTAATTTGATCAGTGCCTGGCTCACAATCGATTAGCAAATCAGTGAATGGCGGCTCATCTACCTGAATAGTGCCGGATACCGGATTACTGGTACAGCCATTATCGCTTACAGTCAGGGTAAGCGGAAAACTTCCGGCTGTGATCGCTTCTATATTGAATGGTCCAGGCCCTGAAAATGTACCTAAAGGCCCAAGATCCCAGTTGAAAGTGGCACCCGCAGAAGCAGAACCACTAAACGTGATATTGATGTTTTCGCCCAGGCAATAGCCCGACTGATTGAGCGAAAAATCAGCGATAGGAGCGGAGACAATTTCCAGTGTGGCTTCTTGGCTTTCTTCGCAACTAGCTTCTGTTACCGAGTACTGTATAGTGTACGTATTTGCTGGCAAAGCAGAAGGATTAATTTCGTCTATGGGCATTCCATTGAGTGTCCAGGTACCACCTGTAGTCGCATTTGCATCCAGTAAATCATTAAGTATAACTGTTG
>JALEHC010000159.1 GCA_022763215.1 Saprospiraceae bacterium | reverse complement strand
GTGGAAGTTCCCACATCTACCGTATTATAATCTTTTCCGGATTCCGCGAAAGCGTAACCTGCAAAGTGTTTGGTACATGCCAAAATGGTGTTGGTAGCACTCAGGTCATCGCCCTGAAAGCCACGCACACGAGCAGCTGCGATGAGGCTCCCAAGGTAGGTATCCTCTCCGGCACCTTCCATTACTCGTCCCCAGCGTGCATCACGCCCAATGTCGACCATAGGAGCAAATGTCCAGTTGATACCTGCTGCCGAAGCTTCAATAGCTGCGATGCGAGCCGACTGTTCGATGGCTTCAAGGTCCCAACTTGCTGCTTCTGCCAAAGGAATTGGCGACAAGGTCTTATAACCGTGGATAATATCGTAAGCAAAAACCAAAGGGATTCCAAGACGAGAGTTTTCGACTGCCAGTTTTTGCATTGCTCTGACCTCCTCAACGCCTTTTACATTCAGCATTGAGCCTACCAAACCAGATTTGATATGATCATATCTTTTTTTGGCATTTTCGTCAGAAGGAGCTGGCCCAGTGACATCAAAAAAGCTGGAATATTGGTTCATCTGACCAATTTTTTCATCCAGTGTCATTTTGGCCAATAAAGCATCTACTTTTTTGTCCATATCTTTTGTTTGTCCGAATATAAGGCTTGTCCACAAAAGACATCCTAAGAAGGCCAATACCGTTTTATTCATGTTTATAAGTTTTGAAGAAATAGGCTAAATAATTTTTTATTGTTCTATTTGTACAGATTCCGTAAGTGTATCGTATATCAACAGCCCTTCGCTCGTTGCATCCATCTTTGCCAGGCATTCCCCTTTTCTGTTCCAGACCGCCGTTTGGCCAGCACTCAAGAAATTATCGCATTCGCCAACACAGTTTACCATCAATATCGGCAGGCGGTGTTTGGCTGCCTTGGCGGCAAAATAAGTAGCAGCTTGTTCAACGCCTTTTTGATGCTTCGCTACGCTCGCCAAATACAAATCAGCGCCCAGTGCAAGTGCTTGGGCTAAATGCGTAGGCTGCATGCTTTCGTAGCAAATAGCTGGAGCAATACGCTGCCCATTTTGCGAAAGCAAAACCGACCTGTCCCCCTCTGTAAAGAAAGGTTTTTCATCGGCATGTAGCATTTGCTTGGTATAGCACTGCACCTTTTTTCCAGTTTGAAAAAGCAACATTGATATCTGAACCTCTTGCCCGTGTGGAGTCGGCGCACCAACGCCTATCGTAAGCTGGTGCTGATCGCTCAATTGTTGAAGCACCTGCAATTTGGGGTCGGTGATCTCTAGTTTTAGGGCTTTCGCCAAATGAGGTTCATAAGCAGTCAGGGAGAGTTCGGAAAAGAAGACCGCATTCGCATTCATCGCTGCTGCTTTGCGCGCATACTCAAGATGCAAGCGTATATTGGCTTCAATATCTCCTTTTGCAGGAGCTATTTGTGCGAGTGCGATCCTCATTTATCCAAAGTTATTGATATACTCTTACATAATCGATTTCCATTTGTTGAGGCCAAATATCAGGATCTACGCCCTGAGATCCACCCCAATTGCCACCCACTGCCAAATTGAGCAATAAGTGAAATGGCTGATTAAACGGCCATTCCGAGACCCCATTTTTAGTGTTTTCAAAAACAAAACAAGGTTTCTCGTCAATGGTAAAGATCATTTTATTTTCGTGCCAGTCCAATGCATAAGTATGGAAGGCTTCACTGTAACTTTCGTCAAATAATTGGCCACCGCGCTGAGTGCCCTTCAAGTGATTGAATGCTTCGGTATGAACGGTTGAATAGACCGAATCAGCCTCGTAACCAACAAATTCCATGATGTCGATCTCGCCGCTTCTCGGCCAGCCACCATGCTGATTTTCAGAAGGAAGCATCCAGATTGCGGCCCAGGTTCCTTTGCCTTTCGGCAATTTTGCTCGAACTTCAACTCGGCCATATTGCCAGTCACCTTTGTGCTTACTGACTAATCGAGCAGAAGTATATTTCCAGCGTTTCCAATCTTCTTTATGTGCTTGTATGATCAGTTTGCCATCTTCGACCCGAGCATTTTCGAGCCTTTCTTTGGTATAAAACTGTAGTTCGTTATTTCCCCAGCCACAACCACTGCCTCTTTCGCAACCGGAGCCATAATCATAGCTCCATTTGTTGCTGTCAGGCAGGCCATCCTGATCAAATTCATCTTGCCAGACCAGTTTGTTAAAAGTCTGCTTTTCTTGAAAAGATGAATAACGAAATGCAAGGGTCGCAATAATGATGATTCCCAACATACATGCACCCCAGATGACATTAAACTTTTTCATGCTGACTTAGTTTTTCTGGAAAACGCGAACGTAATCCACAAACATCCGCTGCGGGAACACCGTAGTGTTATCTGGATTTCCTGGCCAGTTACCCCCAACAGCTACATTGAAAATAAAGAAAAATGGCTGATTAAAGCGATATTCTTCTACCACGCCAGATCTATTTATTTCATGAAACTTCGTATCATCCATATACCAACGAATACGATCTTGATCCCAAATGATACTAAATACGTGGTATTCATCAATAAACTTACCCGAAGACAAGGTAATATCTGCGGAAGCAGAGTTGCTAAAACCTTGTCCTTGCGCGCCCCAGTGTGCAGTACCGTGAACAGTGGATGGCTCGTGACCAACCAGCTCCATGATATCGATTTCGCCACAAGCTGGCCAACCTACATCTGAGAAGTTAGACCCCAACATCCACAATGCAGGCCAGATACCTTGGCCTTCCGGCAAACGAGCCCGGATGTCGATACGGCCAAACTGAAACTCTTGCTTGTCTTGAGTAACCATACGAGCAGAAGAATAAGAACTGCCGTTGGAATTTTCTTCTCTAGCTTCGATCACCAATTTACCATCGGAAATGTAGCTGTTGTTTGAACTGGACGTATAGTTTTGCAATTCGTTATTTCCCCAGCCACTGTTTCCAAGTTCATGCGTCCAATCATTCAGATTGATGGAAGGACCGTTGAACTCATCGCGCCAAACTAAGGTGAAACCTGCATAGCTATCCGGAGTGGTATACCCATCATTTGTTCCCTGCACAAAATCATCATCATTACGAATAGTACCAACCGCAACACTTTCCAAAATGATGGCGTTTTCAGGGTTGGATAGAATCACCTCAAATTCTTCATCCCCTTCTTTAATCGTATCCGCAACGATATTGATAGAAATAGTTTCTTCTATATCACCGGCAGCAATTGTGATTCGGCCTTCCTTTTTTTCGTAATCTGTTACTTCTTGCGCATTCAAGCTAGAAGTCGTAAAATCGAAGCTTACTTCGTTTTCAATTGCTTTTGACAAGCGTACTTTGAAGTCAAATGTACTTGGCTCATCTCCTTCAAATCGACTTACATCAGAAATTGTTAAGGTAGGAAAATCCGTTCCGCCGCCGCCATTATCTTCATCTTTTGAGCAAGCTGCAAGCATTGCTAGCACCATACTCAAAAGGATTATTCTTTTTAGAAACATAACTTATTGGATTAGTATGAATAAAAAAATGGCTGTGAATGGCAATTGCCATTCACAGCAACTGTATTAATTAAATGATGCCAGCGTAAAACGCCAAATACCAGGGCCGAAGTTAACTTCCAGCTCAATAATGTCTTTTTCAGGCGTACTTTCCATACGAATGACATCGTACGTAACAGCCGTCTGAGGGGTAGTCACCTCTGCGCCATTAGCTACTTTTGGCAAACCGATAAACGCACCTAAACCAGAAACGGTTAGTTGCGGCGGATTATCCCCTTCGATTACATAAGTATGTGTACCTGATCCCCACGGTGCAACAGCATCCCCTAATTGTGATTCATCCACACATTCGAAGTTAAAACCCAGATAATCTTCACCCCATATATCACCATTGGTTTCGTAAACCATTTCCAGATCACCGGTGAACGTCCAGGTATCATCAAACTGGCAAAAACGCGTTTCGATATCTTCTTCCGTGGTAGCAAACCAAGTAGTAACGCCATCGCCTGGGCCTACAAAAAGTGCACCAGCTTCATCATTGAGTTTCCAGACTTTCTGGTCACAATTACTCAAGAATTCAGCTACTTCGTTGCCTTCACACATAAATGGAGCATCTGCTTCCACAACGATGGTCTGCGTTGCAGAGCCAGAACCACCTTTACCTAGTACCGTCAAAGAAACTTCATAAGTACCCGCCAAGCTATAAAATGCTTCGACAGATTCACCCGTTGCGGTAGTACCATTACCCAAATCCCATGCATATTCAAATACATCTGTTGTTGTATTGGTAAGAATGTAAGTATTGGGTTCTGTGCCTGCTTCGATAGAGAACGTTACATTCTCTGGCGCTGGCGGAAGCGTAATATCATCTTCCTGCTGAGGTTCGCAAGCGAACAACGCCAAAACGAAGAATAGTCCGAATAAAAGATTTATATTTTTCATAATACCTATTTTCTACGATTAATAATTTGGATTTTGAATTAGTGCACCTTGCGTTAATTCAATCTCTTCTTGAGGAATTGGCAAATATTCATGCTTTCCGGTTTCAAAACCATCCAACACTTCTGCAGCGCGACCTGTTCTAACCAAATCCCAGAACCGATGTCCTTCTGTTGCCAATTCTAAGCTACGCTCTCTATAAATAGCATCAAGTAGTGCTTGCCCATTGAAGCTACCAGGATAAGGCTGCAAACCTACACGCTGACGAACCTGGTTAAGGTAAATGCGTGCACTGCCATCATCACCACTTCGAGCGTAAGCCTCTGCAGCCATAAGCAGCACATCGGCATAGCGAATGACCCGTTTGTTATTATTCCACTCAAGTGGAGTTGCACCATCTGTTGCCAGATTTTCCGCAAGGGGAGCATATTTCTTGATAAAGTAGTCCGTATTCTGGTAGCCTTCTGTATAAGTGGCACCCGCTGTTTGTTTCAGCATATTTCCATCAATAATGGTATGCTCAAATCGTGGATCACCGGTCATGCGATCTACTAAGTCAAGTGTAATCGGGCAGAAACTCCATCCAGCTGAATACAATGGCCCAGCGTAATCACGCATGCCAAAGAACTGTACATCATAGTTTCCTTCTGTAGAAATATTAACTGGTCCAGAATTAAAACAACAACCAAAATCACCTGGAACATTATCAGAAAATTGAATCTCGAAAACGGATTCTGGTCCCCATTCATTTTCTTCCAGGAAAATATCGCCAAAGTTATCCATCAAGAAGTAATTACCAGAATCGATAACATCTTGGAAATACCCTGCTGCTTCTCCCATTCGGCTTTCGTCATTTTGGAACAAAATTACTTTTCCCAAAAGAGCGGCAACAACATCTTGATTGGTTCTACCTAGTTGGTCTGGAGGTAGTGTTTCCGGCAATTCTACGGTTGCTCTCGCATCTTGCAAATCAGCCTCAATTTGTGCATACACCTCTGCTGGAGTAGCTTGCTTTAGCGTAAATGCATCTTCCGGAGAAATAGTATTCGTGATAATCGGTACATTACCGAAAAGGCGAACTAGGTCAAAGTAGAACCATGCACGTAAAAACTTGGCCTCCGCTTCCACTCTGGCTGCAAATGATTCGCTAAAGTTTCCTCTATTTTCTTCAATTTTTTCTAACAACAAATTGGCTCTGTAAATACCTGTATAGTTTTTACGCCAAAGCCCCAATTGAGGCCCGATAAGTGGCGTCAAACTAAAAGCATCCCATGCCACCCAATCAGGCTGATCGGAAGCATTACTCCCCCCGGCAAAACACTCATCAGAGGCTGCATTTAATAAGCCCATCTGCATGGTCCAGCCATCTGTACCTTGCCAGCCAATCACATCGTATACACCGATAAGCCCAGCGAATGCTTCTTCTTCTGTTTGATAGAAATTAGACTCCAGCTGAGTCCCGATTGGTTCTACATCTAGAAAATCGTCGCTGCAAGCAGTTAGTACACTCACCAATGCGATAAGTGTCCAAATTTTAGCAGAATATATTTTTAAAAATCTCATTATTAATAATTTAGGTCTTTTAAACTTAAATTTAAAACTTAAGGCTACTTAAGTATTCAATTAGTTCTGAAACGTCACATTCACGCCAAAAGTGTAAAAACGCGCTTGCGGATAGATACCTCTATCCACACCAAAACTAGCACCGATTTCTGGTTCCAATCCGGTGTAATCTGTGATCGTCAATAAGTTGTTTCCAGCTATGTATAATCTTGCTCTGCTGATACCAATCTTCCCGGAAATTTCTCTCGGTAAGGTATATCCTAACTGAAGGGTCTTGATACGGAAATAAGAGCCATCTTCCAACCAAAAATCAGATGCACGGCTGAAGTTACCGTTTCCTGTATTTGGGTCTGCATCGTTCAAATTCAAACGTGGGAAAGAATTAGAAGTACCCGGACCAGTCCAACGATTCAAAGCATCTACGGTGTAATTGGCAATCGGCAAGTCGAAACGACGAACAGCATTGTAGATTTGGTTGCCCCAAACCCCTTGTGCAAACATATTCAAATCAAAGTTCTTATAAGCAAAGTCTAATGTGATACCGTAGGTGTACGACGGAGTCGGATCACCAATAATCGTACGGTCATTTTCATTAAATACACCATCGCCATTAGTATCCAAAAACTTGATGTCACCAGGCCTTGCATTTGGTTGTAACAACTCACCATCTGCATTCGTATGGGCATTGATATCTTCTTGTGTTTGGAACAAACCATCTGATTTATAGCCAAAGAAAGAGCCAATAGCCTCACCTTCCACCGTTCTGGTCAATTCTACTCCTTGTGGGCCATAAAACTGGCCGTTCAAAAACTCTCTATCTTGCCCTAGATCAAGAATGGTGTTTTCCACATAGGATAGGTTTCCGCCCAATTCAACTGAAAGCTCGCCGAATTGTTGATTATAGCCTAACTCAACTTCGAATCCTTCGTTTTTAAGCTTGGCAATATTTGCGATTGGCCCCGCATTACCCAAAACAGCAGCTAC